>CAKTWY010000010.1 GCA_934630445.1 uncultured Eubacteriales bacterium | reverse complement strand
GGCTTTTGCTCATAATTCTAATCATGCCCTGCGGTCATGATTAGAATTATGAGCAAAAGCCATGTAGCGGGCAGCGCCTGCCGCAGCGGATCATGAATTTACATTGGTGAAGGTATGAAATATCTAAAACTCGTCTTTGCGGCGCTTTTGAGCGCGCTCCTTACCGGCTGCGCCCTGTCTTCGGGCGACAGCCTTTTGGCGCCGCCGAAACCGCCGCGCGACTATGTTGCGCTGCAGGAAAAAATCGATAAGATCCTGGAGACGGGCGCCGTGCAGACCGCGCCTGAAGGCGGGCAGAATCGGCAGAATGTTCAGCTCGTCGATATCGACGCGGACGGAGACGAGGAAGCGATCGCCTTTTTCCGTACAGAGCCGGGCGCGGGGCGCTTTAAAGTCTGCCTGTATAAAAAGATCGGCGGCGAATACATCGAAATGGGCGCGGTCGAAGGCGCGGGAACGGCCATTCAGTCTGTGAGTTACCCGCGCTTTGAAGCCAACGGCGCATGCGGCGTTGTCCTCTGCTGGAAGCTCGGCAGCGAGACGAAGCGCGGTATGACGGTCGCGACCTTTGAAAACGGCAGCTTCAAAGCTGTGCTCGACACGGAGTACGCCGATTTCCTCATCGACGATATTGACGGCGACTCCATCGACGAAATTCTCACCCTTTCCGACTACGCCCAGAGCGGGCGGTACTCAGCGCGCGTGTATGCCAACCGCGACCACAAAATCAAGCTTTTGAGCGAGACGGCGCTTTCAAACGATATCAAGCTGGTCACGAAAATCAAATGCGGGTATGTCGAGGCTTCGCAGCCGGCGGTCTTCATCGACTCGAGCCTGCTGTCCATGCGCGGGCTTGTGACCGATATCCTGGTGCTGAAAAACGACGTGCTGAGCAATATTTCCATCGATACGGTCGCGGGATGGAGCGAAAGCACGTATCGACCGATCTTGGCGCTCTGTTCCGATCCGAACCTCGACGGCCTGATCGAGGTGCCGTCGGCAAAGCCCATGCCGGGTTACAGCGGCGAGAGTGCGTCGGATAGCCGCTGGCAGCTCTCCTGGCAGCGCTACAGCCTGCACAGTGCGCCGCGGGTGGTGATGAACACTTATCACGACTATACCGAGGGATGGTATCTTGCCATTCCGCCCGAGTGGTCGGATCAGATAACGGTCGTGCGCGAGATCGCAAACGGCATCCGATATACGACGTTCTGTGAGTTTGGCGTTGAGAATGTGCCGCTTGTGCATATTTACGCGTTTACGGGAGATGATCGCGAGCAGTTCGCCGAAGCTGCGGGCTATTACCGGCTCGGCGCCAACCAGACGACTGTTTTCGCGGCGTCTATTCCGGTCGCTGCGGAGGTGGAGAGCGCGCTTTACCTCACAGAAGAGGAGATCGGCGAGGTATTTCACGTCATCCCGAGCGAATGGTAAAAGGAGGAAACGACATGGCAGCGAAAAGGAAAGTGCTCGTCCTGGAGGACGAAGATAATATCAGGAGCTTTGTCGTCTTTAATTTGACAAGGGCGGGGTATGAGGTTGTCGAGGCGGACTGCGGCGAAAAGGCGCTGAAGCTGATGAATGAAAACCGCGATATCTCCATTGCGGTGCTCGACGTGATGCTGCCGGATATCGATGGATATGAGGTCTGCCGCAGACTGCGCGGGCAGGGTTTTTCGACCGGCATCATCATGCTGACCGCCATGGCGCAGGAGACAGATAAGGTCACGGGCCTTATGACTGGCGCGGACGACTATGTGACAAAGCCTTTCTCTGTTGTCGAGCTTGTCGCGCGCGTCGACGCGCTCTACCGCCGCGTGGGCGGAACGGCTTCAAACACAGACCTTTTGATCTCCGGCCCCTTCGAGCTGAATCTGCGCAGCCGCGAATTCAAGAAGAACGGCGCGCGTATCGAGATCACCCAGGTCGAATACATGCTTATCAAGACGTTTATGGAGAATCCCGACCGCGCGATGTCGCGAGAGGAGCTGCTCAGCATCGTCTGGGGGCGTGATTATATCGGAGATCTGAAGATCGTCGACGTCAATATCCGCCGTCTCCGCCTGAAGATTGAGGAGGATGCCGCGGCGCCGAAGTATATCACCACCCTCTGGGGCTTTGGTTACAAATGGGGGGGCGGCAATGCCTGAGAAGGCGGAAAAAACGAATCAAACTGAGCCAAGGCGCACGGCCGGCATGCAGCAGCCGCCCCGTGTGCGCAAGCCTGCCCGCAAGGGGCAGCGGCGCCATATGTACGGCATTAAGCGCCGCTGGATGACAAACTCACTGAGCATCACGATCCTCATCCTTGTGGGCGTCATCATGATCGTCGGCTTCAGTACGGCGAATTATTACTATTCAGGCCTGCGTTCAAACCTTGTCAACCGCGCGCAGACGACTGCGCGGTTTGCCAACAAATACATGGGCTCGACGCATGAGGATTTTTATTCCAACACCGAGCGCATCACCGACGATTTTGAGGATAAAGACAAGGTCGAGCTGCAGATCATTGATGAGTATGGCCGCGTCATGTTCTCCTCCTCCGGCCTTACGGCGGGTATGCTGCCGTCGACAAGCGACGTCGCGGAGAGCATGCAGGGAACAGACTTCTCACTCTTTCAGGGCCTTGATGAGCTGACGGGCGAGCGCGTGCTGTCCGTGTCAGTGCCGCTGTTTATTGCCGACGGCACAGTCGGCGGGGCTGTGCGCTATGTGTCCTCCCTCTCAAAGGCGGACAAGGCGGTGGCGCGAGTCGTGCTGATGACGGTCGCGGCGGCGGCGCTGGTGCTTCTGCTGGTGCTGATCTCAAGCTCCTATTTTATCCGCTCGATCGTCAACCCCGTGGTCAAGCTCAACGCTCTTGCGCGCAAGATTGCGGCCGGGCGTTACGGTGAGCGCATTGAAAAGGAATTCGACGATGAGATCGGCGAGCTGTGCGATACCATCAACTACATGTCTGCTGAGATCAGCCGCGCTGAGAAAGTAAAAAACGATTTTATCTCCTCCGTGTCGCATGAGCTGCGCACGCCGCTCACAGCCATCGGCGGCTGGACGGAAACGCTCATGGCCGGCGCTGTGAGCGATGTTTCCGAAATCGAAACGGGCCTGCGCATCATTCAGAGCGAGACGATGCGCCTTTCGCAGATGGTCGAGGAGCTTCTCGACTTCGGCAGGCTTGAGAGCGGGCGGATGAAGCTGCAGATGGAACATTTCGACCTGTGCGGGGAACTTTCGGATGCAGTATTTATCTATCGCGAGTCGCTCAAGCGCGAGGGGATCGCCGTGTCCTACGACGAGCCGGACGAGCCGGTCATCGTCACGGGCGACCGGCACCGGCTCAAGCAGGTGTTTTTGAATATCATCGACAACGCGGCAAAATACGGCCGCGACGGCGGGAAGATCGCGCTGTTCGTGCGGCAGGAGGGCGGCAACGCCATTGTCGAGGTGCGCGATTACGGGCAGGGCATCCCGGCGGAGGAACTGCCGTTTGTAAAGGAAAAGTTCTATAAGGGCAGCTCCAAACAGCGCGGTACGGGCATCGGTCTTGCGGTGTGCGACGAGATCGTGCGCATGCACGGCGGCTCACTCGTGGTGAAAAGCCGCGTCGGCGACGGAACGCTTGTCATCATCACCATACCTGTTTCCGCAGGCGATACTGCAGAAGAAGAGGAAAAAGCAGAGTAACCGGGAGAAGAAAGAAGGAATCACCATCTTACATGCAGAAAAAGATGCAAAAGCATGCATCAAAACGACCATCGGCGGCCAGGCGCTCATTGAAGGCATCATCATGCGGGGACCTGAAAAATCATGCATTGTGGTGCGCCGCTCAAACGGCGAGCTGGTCATAGAAGAAAAGCCGCGCGGCGCCGCGGCGCGCAGCCGCATTCTCAAGCTGCCGCTGATCCGCGGCGTGTACAGCCTTGTCGATTCACTGCGGGAAGGGATGGCGGCGCTCAATTTCTCCGCGTCCTTTTTTGATGACGAGGAGATGGAGGAGCCCGGCCGTTTTGAAAAATGGCTCTATGCGAAATTCGGCTCGGAAAAAATAGAGAAGGTGATGATGGGCGCAGCCATGGTCCTCGGCTGTGCGATTCCGATCGCGCTGTTTTTCCTGCTGCCGACGCTGCTGGCGGGGCTTTTCAACAGCCTCAATATCAGCGGCGTTGTGCGCAATCTTCTCGAAGGGCTCATCCGCATCATCATCTTTTTGACGTTCATGGCGCTCGTATCGCGCATGAAGGATATCAAGCGCACGTTTTCTTATCACGGCGCGGAGCACAAAACCATCCACTGTTATGAAAAGGGCCTCGAACTGACCGTGCCCAATGTGCGTGTTCAGCCACGGCAGCATCCGCGGTGCGGAACGAGCTTCCTTTTCGTGGTGATGATCGTGAGCATCCTCGTTTTCTCCGTCGTCACATGGACGAATCCGTGGCTGCGCATGGTCCTGCGTCTGGCGCTTCTGCCGGTCGTCATCGCCATCAGTTACGAGATCAACCGCTTCGCCGGAAGGCATGACAACTGGCTGACCAAAGCGCTGCGCGCGCCGGGCATCGCGCTGCAGCGGCTGACAACCAACGAGCCGGACGACTCGATGATCGAGGTTGCGATCGAATCGCTCAAACGGGTCATCCCTGAGGAAAAGGGCGCAGACGCCTGGTAAGGGAGGACGCCGCCGGGCAGCTGCAGCGGGCGGTGTGAAAGAGAAAAAGACAGGGGATCATTGCATTGGTGCGGGAACTGAACGACATTTATCTCGATGTGCGGCGCAGGCTGATGGAGGCGGGCTCGTCAAGCGCGACGCTTGAGGCGCGCGAGTTGTGCGCATATGCGCTCGGCATGGACAGAAATGCGTTTCTCTCCAATTTGGGACTTTTTTTGACGGAGGAGAGCGAAAATAAAATCTGGTCGCTTTTTGAGCGGCGCATGGACGGCGAGCCGCTCGCGCAGATCATCGGAGAGTGGGAATTTTATTCCCTGCCGTTTCTGATCACACGGGATGTGCTGATCCCGCGCGCGGATACTGAGACGCTTGTGGAGGCGGCGATCGCCTTTTCCAGGCAGCGCGAGGCGCCGCGCGTACTCGACTTGTGCTGCGGAAGCGGATGCATCGGCATTGCCATTGCGAAAAATGTATCCGAAGCGCGCGTGACTCTGGCAGATCTTTCCGAAAAGGCGCTCGCCGTCGCACGCGAAAACATAAAGCGAAACGCCGCTTCGCAAAACACCGCCGCCCTGGCGTGGAATGTTCTGTCCGGGTGGCGGCCCATTCTCGGCAAGTTTGATCTGATCGTCTGCAATCCGCCGTACATCCCGTCGGACGAGATCGCGCAGCTGGACTGCGACGTGCGTGATTATGAGCCGCGCCTTGCGCTGGACGGCGGCGATGACGGGCTGACGTTTTACCGCGCGCTTGCCTCATTGTGGAAAGAAGCACTTGCGCCGGGAGGGCGCATGATGGTGGAGTGCGGTATCGGCCAGCACACGGCGATTGCCTCGATTTTTGCACAGGCGGATTTTACCGCGGCGGAGATCCTGTGCGATCTGATGGGGATCGAGCGCGTGGTGAGCGTTGGCCTGCCACCTGCAGGGGAGGAAGACGCTCCGGCGTCTGCGCCCGATGCACAGCAGGCGGGCGAACCGCCCAGCGACGAGACGGCGGACGTGACGGAGCAGGGCGCGGATGCAAAAATACAGTGACGGATTTTTCAGTCTAAAAATCGAACAAATGTTGCATTTTGTTCGAAACTATTGTATGCTGTAGATACAGCGGGCGAAGCGCGTCTTCCGCCCCGGCACATGAGCGGAAAGGAATGGACAAAACATATGGATAAGGCAAAAGCACTGGAGACAGCCCTCGCGCAGCTCGAAAAGCAGTTTGGAAAAGGCGCGGTCATGCGCCTTGGCGAAAACAGCGCGCTGAATGTGGAGGCGATTCCGACGGGCTCGCTGGCGCTGGATATCGCGCTGGGCATCGGCGGCGTTCCGCGTGGGCGTATTATTGAGATCTACGGACCGGAGTCCTCCGGCAAAACGACCGTGGCGCTGCACATCGCCG
The DNA here is from genome assembly GCA_934630445.1 of uncultured Eubacteriales bacterium. Lineage (GTDB taxonomy): Bacteria > Bacillota > Clostridia > Oscillospirales > Butyricicoccaceae > CAKTWY01. The sequence continues at coordinate 19,908 of CAKTWY010000010.1, read as the reverse complement.
CTTCCACGCAGAAAATGGGCGGAGAGGTCGCGTTTATCGACGCCGAGCATGCGCTCGACCCGGTGTACGCAAAGGCGCTGGGCGTCAATGTCGATAATCTTCTTGTCTCTCAGCCCGATACCGGCGAGCAGGCGCTGGAGATCGCGGAGGCGCTCGTACGTTCGGGCGCGGTCGACTGCATCGTCATCGACTCGGTCGCGGCGCTTGTTCCGCGCAGTGAGATCGAGGGTGAGATGGGCGACAGCTTCGTCGGCCTGCAGGCCAGGCTCATGAGCCAGGCGCTGAGAAAGCTCGCGGGCGTGCTCGCCAAGTCGAACTGCGTGGCTATTTTCATCAACCAGCTGCGCGAAAAGATCGGCGTCGTGTACGGCAATCCCGAGGTCACCACCGGCGGCAGGGCGCTCAAATTTTATGCGTCCGTGCGCATCGACGTGCGCCGCATCGAGCACATCAAGAACGGGAGCGAGCTGATGGGCAGCCGCACCCGCGCGAAGGTTGTCAAGAATAAAATCGCGCCGCCGTTTAAAGAGGCGGAGTTCGACATCATGTATGGCGAGGGGATCTCCCGCTTCGGCGAGCTGGTGGATCTGGGTGTCAAATACAACATCGTACAGAAGAGCGGGGCGTGGTTCTCCTATGGGGAGATGCGCCTCGGCCAGGGCCGCGACAATTCAAAGCTGACGCTCAAGAGCAATCCTGAGCTTGCAGACGAGATCGAGGCGAAGATCCGCCAGGCAGTCGCGGATGAGCGCGCGAAGGCGACACAGGCCGCGGCGCCTGCTGCAGCACCGGCCGCATCTTCCGGCGCCGCTTCCAGGGCCAAGCCTGCGCGCGGCGCGATCGCCGTCAGCGCAGAGGATTTTGACGGCGAATAATGGATAACCAAAAAACACTCGAGCGTGCCGCGAGGATGATCGCGGCACGCCCGTTGTCGCAAAAAGAGCTTTATCGCCGCCTTGTTGAAAAGGGGGAGACGGAAGCGGCGGCAGCTGCCGCCGTTGCCCGCCTTACGGAGCTCGGCGCGCTCAACGACGCGGAATACGCCGATATGATCGTGCGCCGCTACGCCGCGTCCGGCTACGGCGCGCGCAGGATCGAGCAGGAGCTTAAGCGGCGCGGCGTTGCGCGCGAAACGGCAGAGCGGGCGATGGAAAAGCGCCCCGGCCCGGAAGCGGCGATCGACCGCCTCCTGCACAAAAAGCTTGATATGAGCGAAATGGACGCCCGCGCAGTCAAGCGCGCGACAGATGCTCTCGCGCGGCGCGGTTATGCGTGGGATGAGATATCGGCGGCGCTGCGCCGCTACCGCGAAAATATGGAAATCGAAATTGAGGATGAATGACATGGCAAATGACAGCCCGAACCCGATCAAAATCCACCTGATCTCCCTTGGCTGCGCCAAAAACCAGGTTGACAGCGAACGTATGCTCTTCGACCTCGCCGCCGCGGGCATGGTGCAGGTCGAGGACCCTGAAGAGGCCGACGTAGGGATCGTCAACACCTGCGGCTTTATCGAATCGGCCAAGGCGGAGGCCATTGCCGAGATCCTGGAGCTTGTGGAGCTGAAAAAAGCGGGCAAGCTCAAGGCCGTCGTCGCGTCGGGATGTCTGACCGAGCGCTACCGTGAGGAGTTCGCGAAAGAACTGCCCGAGGTCGACGCGGTTCTCGGCGCGGGGAGCTTTGACGATATTGTCGACGCCGTGCGCGCGGTTTACGCGGGCGGGCACTACAGCGCTTTCGGCGACGTGAATGTCTCGCGTCAGGAGGGGGGGCGCGTGCTCACCACGCCCGGCTATACGGCGTATCTGAAGATCGCGGAGGGGTGTGACAACCGCTGCGCGTACTGCGTGATACCCGATCTGCGCGGGCGATTCCGCAGCCGGCCGATCGAGAGCCTTGTGAAAGAGGCGCAGGAACTTGCGGCTGCCGGCGTGAAGGAGCTGATCGTCGTCGCGCAGGATATCACCCGCTACGGCACCGACCTCTATGGTGAGCGCGCGCTCTCGCGCCTGCTCGAACAGCTCTGCGCGATCGACGGCATCCGCTGGATCCGCCTGCACTACCTCTATCCGGATGAGATCGATGAAAAACTCATTGACGAAATCGCAAAACAGGATAAAATAGTAAAGTATCTGGATATTCCCATCCAGCATATCAACGACCGCATCCTGAAGGCGATGCGCCGGCGCGGCACGGGCGGCGAGATCCGTGCACTGTTTGCAAAGCTGCGCAGCCGTATCCCGGGCCTCGTGCTGCGCACGAGCCTGATCGTGGGTCTGCCGGGGGAGACGGAGGCGGAGTTTGAGCAGCTCTGTGATTTTCTGCGTGAATTTCAGATCGAGCGGGCGGGCGTTTTCTGCTATTCTCCGGAGGAGGGGAGCGACGCGGCGCTGATGCCCGATCAGGTCGACGAGGATACCAAAACGCAGCGGCGCGAGATCGCCGAGGAGATCGCCTCGCGCGCGATGGACGCGTATAATGAAAAAATGCTCGGCCGGACCATTACCGTTCTCTGCGAGGGGTACGACCGCGCGGCTTCGTGCTGTGTGGGCCGTTCGTATGCCGATTCGCCGGATATCGACGGGAAGGTCTTTTTCACCGTGCCGCCGAAGCAGACCGTGCGGGCAGGCACGTTCTGCGAGGTGGAGATCGACGACAGTGTCTACGGCGATCTCGCGGGTAAATGGAAGGGGCAAAGCTGCTGAAGCGGCGCCGCCGCATGAAAATTTGACACAAATTCCGCACTCCTGCGTAACGCTTTTGCTTTCTGCGCAATCTAAAGGAAGAAAGGGGCCGCTTTCTATGATGACAGTGCCCAATATGATCACCCTGATCCGTATCGCAATGATCCCGGTTTTTATGGGCGTGCTTTTATCCGGCATGCCGAATGCCGAGCTGATCGCTCTGATTATTTTTATCGTCGCGAGCGCGACGGACGGCATCGATGGCTACATCGCGCGCAAATACAATCTCATCACCAATTTCGGCAAGTTTATCGACCCGCTTGCAGATAAGCTGCTCGTTGCAGCAGCTATCCTGATCTTTACGGCAAACGGCCAGATGGGGCCGGTCGCTGCCATGCTCGTGTTTGCGCGCGAGTTTATCGTCACCTCCATCCGCCTTGTCGCGGTCAACGAGGGCGTCGTGATCGCAGCTGCCATGTCCGGCAAGATCAAGACGTGTACGCAGATCGTCGCGATCTGTCTGATGCTCACGCCGTGGCGGGAGATCGCCATCGGCAGCGTGACGCTCAACACGCTCGCGGTGTGGGCGATCGTCATCGCGACGGTGTGGTCGGGTGTCGACTACATCATCGCCAACCGCAAGATCCTCATGAAAGGCATGGCGAAGTAGGACCGGGCGACCGGCCATTCACATAAAGGAGTCATCATTATGAGACTGTATAATTCCCTGACCAGGAAAAAAGAAGAATTTGTTCCCATCACCCCGGGCGAGGTGAAGATGTACTCGTGCGGCCCGACGGTATACAATTATTTTCATATCGGCAACGCACGTCCGTTCATCATGTTCGACCTTCTGCGCCGCTATTTTGAGTACTGCGGTTACCAGGTCAAATTCGTGCAGAACTTCACGGATATCGACGATAAGGTCATTAACAAGGCCAATGAGGAACACACGACGTATGACGTGATCGCCGAGCGGTACATCAAAGAGTATTTTGTCGACGCGCACGGCCTGGGTATCCATGAGGCGACGGTTCATCCCAAGGCGACGGACAATATCGACGCCATCATCGACATCGTCAAAACGCTTGTTGAGCGCGGCTACGCCTATCCTGCCGGCGGCGACGTCTATTACAGGACCTCAAAATTTCACGATTACGGGAAGCTTTCGCACCAGCCGCTCGAGGAGCTGGAGGCGGGCGCGCGCATCGACGTCACAGACGTGAAGGAGGACCCGATGGACTTCGCCCTCTGGAAGGGCGCCAAGCCTGGCGAGCCCGCGTGGGAGTCGCCCTGGGGCATGGGCAGGCCCGGCTGGCATATCGAGTGCTCGGCCATGGCCAACCGGTACCTCGGAGAGACGATCGATATCCATTCAGGCGGGGTTGATCTGTGCTTCCCGCATCATGAGAACGAGATCGCCCAGAGCGAGGCGGCAAACGGCAAGCCGTTTGCGAACTACTGGCTGCACAACGCCTTCCTCAACGTCGACAACCAGAAGATGTCCAAGTCGCTCGGGAACTTTTTCACCGTGCGCGACGCGGCGGAAAAATTCGGCTATCCGACGCTGCGCTTTTTTATGGTGTCGGCGCACTACAGAACGCCGATCAACTATTCCGCTGAGACGCTTGAGAACGCAGCAGCCGGCCTTTCGCGCATCGTAACGGCGCGTGAAAATCTGGAATTCATGCTGAAAAGCGCGCCGGAGGCGGAGCCGTCGGATGCAGAGCGCGCGTTTTTGGAGCGGCTGCCCGGTTACCGTGAGCGTTTCAAGGCGGCGATGGACGACGACCTGAACACAGCGGATGCCGTGTCCGTTATATTTGAGCTCGTACGCGACGCGAACACCGAGCTTTACGGAAAAGCGCCGGCGAAGGCGACCCTGGCCGCTGCCCTTGCAATGCTGGAAGAGCTGTGCGGCGTGCTCGGCATCGCGGAAAAGGACGAGGACGCTGGCCTTGACGCGGAGATCGAAGCGCTGATTGCCAAACGACAGGAAGCGCGGAAAAACCGCGATTTCAAGACTGCGGACACGATCCGCGACGATCTGAAGGCGCGCGGCATCGTGCTGGAGGATACGCCCCAGGGCGTCAAGTGGTCGCGCAAGTAAACGCCTCTGAGGGCCGCAGGGCTTTCCAGGGTACGCATTTCCCGCGCGCAAAGGAGGAAACTTTATTTGGCTAAATCGAAACGAAAGGTCCATACGGGCCTGAGATGGCTGGGCCTCGTGCTGGTGACGATGTTTCTGATCGGTATTACGACGGCAGCCATGTGCGGCGTGGCGTTCGCCATGTATATCAACAAGTACATCAACCCCAATCTTGATATCAATCTGGAAAATTTCCGTATGAACCTCACCACCTTTATCTATGCAACGGATAAGGCGACCGGTGAAATGCGCGAGATCGAGCAGCTCTACGATACGGAAAACCGCGTATGGGTTGACTTTGACAAGATTCCGCAGGAGCTGAAGGATGCGTTTGTCGCCGTTGAGGACAATCGCTTTTACGAGCATAACGGCGTCGACTGGAAGCGCACCATCGGCGCGGCAGTGAATTTTGTCATTCCGTTTCGTTCAAACTTCGGCGGCGGGTCGACGATCACCCAGCAGCTCATCAAGAACGTCACCGACGAAGACGAGGTGTCCGCCAAACGCAAGATACAGGAGATCATGCGCGCCCTGAACCTGGAAAACCAATACGAGAAGGACGATATCCTGGAGTTATATCTGAACACGATCTTCCTTGGCAACCGCTGCAACGGCGTCGCGACCGCGGCGCAGACCTATTTCGGCAAAGAGGTGTCTGAGCTGACGCTGGCAGAGTGCGCTTCCATTGCCTGCATCACGAAAAACCCGTCGAAATACGACCCCTTCCGTTTTCCGGAAAACAACAAGGAACGGCAGGAGCTGGTGCTCGACCTCATGGTGAAATACGAAAAGATCAGCCAGGAGGAGTGCGATGCGGCAAAGGCCCAGAAGCTTGACTTCAAAAAGGCGGAGAATACCGCCAAGCAGGAAAGCAAGCAGTCATATTTTGTCGACCAGGTCATCAATGACGTGCTGCGCGATCTGCAGGAGGAGAAGGGCTATTCCGAGGATCTGGCAAAGCGCATGCTTTACTCGGGCGGCCTTCGTATCCATACGACGCTCGACACCGAAATTCAGGCCAAAATGGACGCGGTCTTTACAAATGACGAGAGTTTTCCGGATATCAAGGCCAAAGACGGCACACTGCCGGAGGCTGCGATGGTCATTATGGACCCCTATACCGGAGATGTTGTGGCGCTGACGGGCGGGCGCGGGGAAAAGACGGCCAACCGTGTCTGGAACCGTGCGACCCAGTCCAAGCGCCAGCCGGGTTCTGTCATCAAGCCGCTTTCCGTATACGCGCCGGCTCTTGATTATGGGATCATCACCATGAATTCTGTCTTTGACGACGCGCCAAAGAGTTTTGATGTAAAGGAGACCGGCTGGCCGAAAAACTCGACCAACGGAAGCGTCTGGGCAGGCAGAATGAGCCTGATGAAGGCAGTTGAGGTGTCCAACAACACGGTGCCCGTCGATATTCTTATGACGCTGACGCCGGAGCGGTCGTTTAATTTTATGACGACGAACCTCGGCGTCACGTCGCTGGTCAAGTCACAGACAACATCGTCAGGAAAGGTGCAGACAGATATTGGTCTGGCATCGCTGGCCCTGGGCGGCTTGACAAAGGGGATGTCGCCGCTTGAGATGACGGCGGCGTACAGCACGTTTGTCAACGACGGTAAGTATATCGAGCCGCGCACTTATACCAAGGTGCTCGACTCGACCGGCGCAGTCGTTCTGGAGAAAAAGCAGGATATGCACAACGCCATGAAGAAGAGCACGGCTGATTATATGCTGAACCTGCTGCAGAATGTTGTTACCGGCCCGCAGGGCACTGGGCGCAAAGCACAGATCAAAGGCATTGCCACCGCCGGTAAGACAGGCACGACGACGAAAGACTATGACAGATGGTTTGTGGGTCTCACGCCGTACTATGTCGGCTCCGTTTGGTTCGGCTATGACGAAAATATCACGGTTCCGAGTTTATCAACAAACCCGGCCCTTGCGCTTTGGAAGGCCGTCATGGATCCGGTGCATGAAGATCTTGAGAACCGCGAGTTCGATTCCACTGAGGGCATGGTGAAGGTCAGCTACTGCCTGGACAGCGGCGGAATACCGACGCATAACTGTTCGCTTGACCCGCGCGGCGGGCGTGTGGCTACGGTGTATATGCTGCCGGAGGATAAACCCACTTCGGTGTGCACGATGCATAAAACGGTCGAGGTCGATAAAGAGACGTTCATGATCGCCAACGAATACTGCCCGGAGGAGAACCGTTCGACGGTGGCCCTTCTGGATTACAAGCGCCTTTATCCGCGCGAGGGCGTGCGGATCAAAGATCAGCAGTATCTCCTGCCATATGAGGCGCAGGATGGGCTTTTCCCGGCGGTGCCGTTTGCCAACAGCGATGGCCGGCCGCCGTACAATACGCTCTGCACGGTTCATACGGAGGAAACCATCCTGCCGGAAGAACCGGTCGATCCGGATAATCCGCTGATACCGCCTGAGGTCGTGCCGCCTGACGGTGAAGAGCCGGGCGGCGGGGGAGAGGTGCCGGGTGAGGGCGGCGAAACAACGCCTCCTGGTGAAGAGCCCGGCGGCGGGGAACCGGAGGGAAATGAACCCACGCCGGATAATCCGCTGGCAGGTATTTTTGATTGACATGCCCTCCAATCCAGTGACGGCGGAGACAAAACAGAATAAAAAACGGAGAATGCATATGCCTTCTCCGTTTTTTATTGCTCTGCATTGAGAGCCGGATTTTATTTGCACGCACCCGTGCTGCGACCGATTAGCGCCCATATGCATCAAACGCAGCGGCCGTATATGCCGGATTTTATGGACAGGCCGATTGTGCCCTGTTCTTTAAGAAATCTTTCAGAAAGAGCTAAGGGAAAGTTAAAGCATTCCAGTCCTGCGCGCGCTACAATAATACCAGAACATATCCAAAAGCAGCGGGAGGGCAATTTTATGGCAAGAACACGCGCGGGAAAACGCATACTGCGCCTGTCCATGACGTTCATCGCACTGGCGGTGATTGTAGGGGCGGCGGCGCTCGGGATCTACGCATTTTGCACGCGCTATTTGACCGAGCATGATGCGCCGCCTGCACAGGGCAGGCTTGACTGCGTGCGCGCAAATATTCAAGAAAACTACAGCACCGTTATGAAAAGCGCGCAGGAAATGCATGAGGGCGAACTGATCCTGGTAAACAACGAAATCCCCTATACCTTTCCCGGCGGTGAAACGCTGGTGAGCGTGTATGATTTTAAGAATCAATCCTATAAAGTCAGGGATACAAATGTCGCGCTGATGGAGCCGGTGATGGAGCCGCTCAACCGCATGCTGGGAGATTTTGCCGACATCACGGGCAAGCGCGATGTGAACATCATAAGCGGGCATCGGACTGAAGACTATCAGACGGAGCTGTACGACCGGCGTGCGCAGGAGGATGGCGAGGCGGCCGCAAAATTATACGTCGCACTTCCGGGCGGGAGCGAACACCACACGGGGTACGCGCTTGATTTCGGGATCTATCACGATACCGGAGTGAGCGAAACGTTCCGTGCGCAGGGCGAATACGGGTGGCTGAACCTGAACGCCTGGCACTATGGCTTTGTGGTGCGCTATGACGGCAAAAAGACGGCGCTCACCGGCATTGCGGATGAGCCCTGGCACCTGCGCTACGTCGGCCGGCCGCACGCTTTCGCCATGGCAAAAAAGGATTATTGCCTGGAGGAATACATCGATTTCCTGAAACAATTCATTTGCGGACAGACCCATCTGGCCGTGACACTGGCGGAGGGAGAAAAATATGAGATTTACTATGTGCCGCAGACCGGAGAGCAGACCGAGGTGCCCGTACCGGAGGGGAGGGCGTATACCGTGTCAGGGAACAATGTGGACGGCTTTATCGTGACAGCCGTGCTGGAAGCAGGCGCACAGGGCGAATGAGGGCGAGCTATCCTGCGCACAAAAGGCACCCGTCTTTTTACTTTTGAACGGATGGATGATAACTTCGTCAAGTTCACTATGCGTTGATTGAAGCAGACAAAGATGATAAAATAAGTAAAAAGATAAATTCGAATTTGTGGGAGGATCACATGAATACGCCTGCATTGGAAACGGAACGCTTGATTTTAAGAAAATTTACAGAAAAAGATATGGAAGCTCTTTTTCTCATCCTGAAAGATGAAGAAGTCAATCAGTTCCTGCCTTGGTATCCCGTGAAAAGCATAGCGGAAACAAGGAGATTTTATGAAGCGAGATATGCTTCAAAATATGCGCAGCCACAAGCGTATGCGTATGCTATCTGTCTGAAAGAAGATCATTTTCCCATAGGCTATATGAAGGTCGATATGGAAGAACACCACGATTTTGGTTATGGATTGCGTAAGGAATTTTGGCACAAGGGGATCGTTACAGAAGCGGGAAAGGCTGTGGTGGAGCAGGTAAAAAAAGACGGGTTACCATATATCACGGCAACACATGACAGAAATAATCCGAGAAGCGGCAATGTTATGCAAAAGGTAGGTATGAAATACTGCTACTCATATGAAGAACAGTGGCAACCGAAAAATTTCCCCGTTATATTCAGAATGTATCAGCTCAATTTTGACGGAAACGAAGACTTTGTCTACAAAAAATATTGGAATGAGTCGGATAATCATTTTGTTGAGCAACTATAAATTAGGCGGGGGAATTCCGATTTATCAGGCAGCTGCTGTCTGTGAATATGCCTCCTTTCGTCACTTCGGCGAAAGGAGGTTATTTATACTCCGGGATCCGTCCAAAGGGTAAAAGAGAGAAGGCACCCGCCCCCTTGACGGAAAGCAAAAAATAAGTTATAATGCTAAAAACCAGAAAATGATTCAACAGAAAGTGATGTGCAGGCTTCAGTGGATGATTCCACCGTACCGGATCGAAGTAGATACGTTTATTTCAGCGCCGCTGCCCATGGGGTAGTGCGCCTGTTTAAGGATGGATAAAGCATACGCGGCAGGAGCGGCCCAAAGGGCAGCTTCTGGTTGCGTGTGCTTTTCTTTTTACCGAAAGGGATGCCTGAACAATACAAAAGGTTTGTTCATGGACATTCTTTTGAATACTAAAATTGTGAATGGAGTTATCAAAAAATGGATCATTTGGGTACCCTGATCGCGTTGGTGATACTGGTGGCGCTGTCGGCCTATTTTTCGGCGGCGGAAACGGCGTTTTCAAGCCTGAACCGCGTCCGGATCAAGAACCTTGCTTCCGAGGGGAACCGCCGTGCGGCGCTTGTGCTGGAGATAGAGGATGATTTCGATCGCTTTCTTTCCACGATCCTCATCGGAAACAATATTGTGAATATCACATCAGCCTCTCTGGCGACTGTGCTGTTCGTCGCGTGGTTCCCGACATATGGTGTGACGATATCGGCGGTGGTAATGACGCTTGCAGTACTTATTTTCGGCGAAATTTCGCCGAAAAGTCTGGCGCGCGAATACCCGGAGCGCTTCGCGATGGCAGCGGCGCCCCTGCTGCGTGTATTTTTGACGATCCTGCGGCCTGTTAACTTTCTGTTCTCACAGTGGAAGCGCTTCCTGAAGCTGTTTTTTAAGCATGATGAAGAGCACGGCATCACGGAAGAAGAGCTCATCACGATCGTCGATGAGGCCGAAAACGGCGGCGATATCGACGCGCATGAGAGCGAGTTGATCCGTTCTGCAATCGAGTTCAACGACCTGGATGTCGAGGAGATCCTTGTGCCGCGCGTTGATATAGTCGCCGTTGAGGATACCGCCACCGTTCAGGAACTGGGACGGACATACAGGGAGAACCACTACACCCGTATCCCGGTTTACCATGAGACGATCGACAATATTGTCGGCATCATTCATGAAAAGGATTTTTATACCCTGGCGACGGGCGGCGCCCGCTCGCTCAAGGATGTGACGAAACCGGTGCTGCACACGACGCCGAAGACGAAAATCTCCGCGCTTTTGCGGCAGTTCCAGAAGTCGAAAAACCACATGGCCGTCGTACATGACGAGTTCGGCGGTACGGAAGGGATCGTTACGCTCGAGGATATCCTCGAAGAGCTGGTGGGTGAAATCTGGGACGAGCACGACGAGGTGGTCGAGCTTGTGCATCAGACCAATGAAAATACCTGGCTGGTCGCCGGAACAGAAAATTTGGAGGATCTGCTTGAAAGCGTCGGCCTTGAGCCGGACGAGGATTGCGACAGCGTAACCGTGGGCGGGTGGATCGTCGACCGGCTCGATCATATCCCTGCGGTGGGAGAAAGCTTCACGTACCGGTCGCTCAACGTCACTGTAACGCAGGCCGATGAGCGGCGCGTTATCGAGGCGCAGATCGTGATCACGCCGCAGGAGACGGAGACAGAAGAAGAATGAGGTGTAAACGCAAACGATTTCGAGTCGGCGTTTGCGGAAATAGAGCGATTCAGTACTTTGTTTACCTGGGCTTGTTCCGGTCAGTGAATGCGTACCACCGATTCAGTCAGATACGGATGAAAGCGGAGAATGCACAAGCATTCTCCGCTTTTTTGTTGTTAAATGAAAACCACGGGCTATGCCCGTGGTTCAAAAAGGCTATGCCTATGCGTAGAAAAGATAAACCTCCTTCGGTAAAATGAGATAAGGTTAGCCGACCGCATCTCAAAGAAACGAAGGAGGAATATCAGTGTTTAAGAAAAACGAAGAACCAGAAAGTCTATCGCATACAAAGTGGAATTGTAAGTATCACATAGTCTTCGCACCAAAATACCGTAGGCAAATTATATATGGGCAGATAAAAGCAGATATCGGAGTCATTATTAGGAAACTGTGCGAATACAAGGGCGTAGAAATTATAGAAGCAGAGGCATGTCCAGATCACATTCATATGCTCATAAGTATTCCGCCGAAATACAGTGTATCACAATTTATGGGATATCTCAAAGGAAAAAGTTCTCTGATGATTTTCGATAGGCATGCAAACCTAAAGTACAAATATGGAAATCGGCAATTCTGATGCAAGGGATATTATGTAGATACCGTAGGGAGGAACAAAAAGGCCATTGCGGAATATATTCGAAATCAGCTCACAGAAGATAAAATGAGTGACCAGATGACAATAAAGGAATACTACGACCCGTTTACGGGTGAGCCAGTTAATAAGAGCAAGTAAAAGCAGCCCCACTTTGTGGGGCCGCTCGTAAACCAGATGCGGTCGGCAGACCGTTTCGCGCGCCTTGAGGCGCGGCCAATATTAGCCCTTATAGGGCGAGAGCAGGCCACCCGTTATACGGGTGGTCCTGACTTGGCATTGTTCGAGTGGAGAAGAAACAAAGATTTATATGCCTGGTAAAAAGCGCAGATTGTGTAAAAGTAAAATATATTTGGATCTGCCGGTAAAATGTCTTGACATCAGCGCAAACGTTTGTTATCCTTTAAGAAAGCAAACGTTTACGGAAACTTTGCCGCATTCATCTGCGGCTAAAGAACCGTCGCGGCCATCCGCGGAGAGGAGCCTGTATGATGATCGACACCGTGATATTCGACATGGGTGGTACCATTGAGCACCTGAGCTACACCGACGAGGAGCGTCTGTGCTGCAAAAAACGGATACAAAGAGAGCTGATAAAAGCTTCCGCTGTTTTTGATATCCCGTTTGAGGTATTTGAGCGCAGTTTGATGGATGGTTATTCCGCTTATAAGCTGTGGAGCACCGAAGCGGAGATCGAATGCAGGACGGAAGAAATATGGGCGGACTGGTATCTGCGCGACTTTCCACAGGCGCGCCAGGCTGTCGTTCCGCTTGCCGCGTTCCTGTCGGAGATTTGGGAAACAACGTTTTATACGCGCTCCCTGCGGCCGGAGGCGAAAGCACTGCTCGACTATCTCGAAGAGCAGGGGTATAAGCAGGGGGTTATCAGCAACACTTCAAGCTGCACGCAGCCATACCGTTCCATGGAGGAATACGGGATCCGCTCCTATTTTGCCTGCGTGCTTCTCTCGGCTGCCGAGGGCAGCCGGAAACCCGCGCCTGCAATGTTTGAAAAAGCCTGCCGCCTGCTGGGCAGCCAACCTGAGCGCTGCATGTATGTCGGCGATCAGATCGGGAAGGATGTGCTTGGCGCCAGGCGCGCGGGGTATGGGGCGAATGTGTTGATTGGGTCCGATTTTACGGTTGCAGATGACAAAGACGCGCCGCTTGTGGATTATCGCGTGCAGGAACTTACACAGATTATTCCCGTGCTGGAAAAGATCGGTGTACGACGCCCTGTGCGCGTCTGAGTGCGGCGTTTGACAGTTTGTAAATCTCCTTCTGTTCTGAAAATAGATACATGCTTCTTCTTCTCAATTTTCTGTATTCCACACAGCGTATTGAACCGTACCGTTTTTGGTACGGTTTTTTTTAACAAAATTTGGAAATGTGTGCAGGGGTTTTTGTTATAGTGCGCGATGCCGCTCTGCAGCTGCACAAAGTGTGCCGGTCAAAGCAGGGATTGCGGAGCACGGAAAAGTGCAGCTTGCCTTTCAAAACAGCAACAAAAAAGCAATATGTACACACACTATCAAAAAAATCGAACATATGTTTTATGTTCGAAAAATCCCGTTATTTCGCGAAAAAGAAGTGCCTTTGTTGTGAAAAAAATAAAAACTGACTCTTGCATTTATGTAAACTTATGCTTATAATAAAAGTACAGTGGTGCAAAGTGGAGGAAAGTGCCATAAAAGTGCTGCTGTGCGGAAGGAGGCGGGAACGTGAAGGGCGAGTTTTTTCATACGATCGACGCAAAGGGCCGCCTGTTTGTTCCCGTCAAATTCAAAGAAGAACTGGGAGAGAGCTTTGTTGTAACAAAAGGTCTCGACCGGTGCCTGTTCGTGTATTCGCGTGAAAACTGGGATGCGCTGGAAGAACAGATCCGCCGCCTGCCGCTTTCAAAGTCGCGCGACTTGCAGCGCTTTTTTCTTTCCAGCGCGGTCGACTGCACGCCGGATGCCCAGGGCAGAATTTTGATTCCGCAGAACCTCCGCGAGTTTGCGCAGCTGAAAAAAGAAGTTACCGTCATCGGTGTTTCGGGCCGTGCCGAGATTTGGGACAGCGCGGCGTGGAGCGCGTATAACAGCGAGATCACGCCGGAGAAGCTGGAGAGCGCGATGGAGGATATCGGCTTTTAGTGAACAGGTCCTGAAGGGGGAAGAGAGCGTGGAATTTCATCATGTTTCCATCCTCCTCGGCGCGTGTATCGACGCGCTGGCGATACGCAAGGATGGCACGTATCTTGACGCAACGCTCGGCGGGGCGGGCCATTCGCTGGCGATCGCGCAGCGAATGGGCGAAGGCGGCCGGCTGATCGGGATCGATCGCGACGACGCTGCGCTGGGCGCAGCGCGCGAGCGGCTAAAGCTCGTTTGGGAGCGCGTGACACTGGTAAAAAGCGACTTCCGCGCGCTGAAGGACGCCGCAGCGTCCGCGGGCGTGACAGCTCTTGACGGCGCGCTGTTTGACCTTGGCGTTTCCTCGCCGCAGCTGGACGACGCTGCGCGCGGTTTTTCTTACATGCAGGACGCGCCGCTTGATATGCGTATGGACCGCACAGCGCCTTTGAGCGCGCGCGACGTTGTGAACGGATATGAGGAAGACGCGCTTGTGAAGATCCTTTTCGAATATGGAGAGGAGCGCTATGCCCACCGCATTGCGGCTGCGATTGTCCGCGCGCGGAAGAGACGCGCAGTGGAAACGACGTTTGAGCTTGTAGATATCGTTCGCAGCGCGATGCCGCCGCAGGCGCTCAGAGAAAAACAGCATCCGGCAAAACGTACGTTTCAGGCGATCCGCATCGCGGTCAACGACGAACTGACCGCCGTGGCGGAGGGCGTGCGGCAGGCGATCGAGCTGCTCGCACCGGGCGGACGGATCGCAGTCATCTCGTTCCATTCGCTGGAAGACCGAATTGTAAAAAACACCTATCAGTCTTTTACAAAAGGATGCACCTGCCCGCCGGAATTTCCGGTGTGCGTGTGCGGCAGGCGGCCGAGCCTGAAACTCGTGTCGAGAAAGCCGATCCTCCCGGACGAAGAAGAGATTGCGGCCAATCCCAGGGCGCGCAGTGCAAAGCTGCGTGTGGCTGAAAAGTTGTGAATTAAACCGTTTTTTATACAATAGACTGCCGCGAAGGGGGAAAACGTTCATGCAATATCCAACACGCGAAAGCGTGGCATATGATCTGTCGCGTTTTGACAGCCGGGAGCATGTGCGCCGTGAGGTCAAAAAAACTGAAAAGCCGCATGTACGCCGCGCGCCGCGCGTCAATGTTCTGCCGGTGCTGACGACGTTTTTTATCTGTCTCTTTGCGGCGGGCGCGGTGGTTTTCAGCTACATGCGCTATACCGAGCTCACCGATCACGTATCGCAATTGCGAAGCGAGAACGACGCGCTGAAGACCGAGGCGGCGGACCTCTCCGCGGCATATGAGACGAAGCTCAATCTCGCCTATATTGAGGAATATGCGCGCGATGAGCTGGGCATGGTCAAACTCGACCGCAGTCAGTATGAGTATGTAGAGCTTTCAAACCCCGAAGAAGTGGAAATCCTCACCGGTTCAAATGAAAAGGCCTCCGACTTCATGAGCGGGCTCGTCAAAAGCTTTAACGTTGTGGTGGAATATTTGAACTGATTTGCGCAATATAATGCAAACAGGATATGAGTGTTTGAAGTGAGGAGTGAGAAAGAAGTTTCTTACTCCTTAACTTTTGCAGGTCGAAATTTCGCATTTTGTGGGTTATGATCTATGAGGTGAAGCACTTGACTAGCAGAAAACCAACAACATCCATGTCCAGGCGCGTTGTCGTCCTGGCGGCGCTGCTCGGCGTTGGAGCATTTATGGCAGTGATTGCCCGCCTTTTCTACATGCAGGTGATCAACTTTGATTTTTATCAGCAGAAGGCGGTCAATCAGCAGACGCGAGATATTGTCGTCACCGCGTCGCGCGGTACGATATACGACAGAAACTTAAAGCCGCTTGCCATCAGTTCTGCGGTCGAGATGATCACCATCGCGCCCAATCAGATCGAAAACGATGAAAAGCGCGAAACCCTCATCAAAGGCCTGTCGGAGATCCTCGAGGTCGATGAAGCGCGTGTGCGCAAGCTCGCGGAGAAAAAAACGGGCTATGAGATCGTCAAGCGCCGTGTCGAGAAGGAGGACGCCGACCGCGTGCGCGCCTTTGTCAAGGAAAATGACCTTGCCGGAACGGTGAATTACGAAGAGGATACAAAGCGGTATTATCCGTACGGCAATTTTGCCTCGCAGGTGCTCGGCTTTCTGAATTACGACAACCAGGGTGCCTATGGGATAGAAGCAAAGTACGAAGAGGAGTTGCGCGGCGTAAACGGGCGTGTCATCACCGCGAAAAACGCGAAAAACACGGAGATGCCCTTTCAGTATGAAAAGTTTTATGACGCGCAGGACGGGCGCAACGTCGTGCTCACGATCGACGAGGTCGTGCAGCATTTTTTGGAAAAGCACCTGGAGACCGCTAAGGCGGATAACCTTGTTGCCAACAAAGCCACCGGCATTGTCATGGAAGTAAAGACCGGTGCGATTCTGGGCATGGCGACAGTGTCGGGGTTCGATCCGAACGAGCCGAGAACGGTTGTCGACGAGCAGGCGCTCGCACGCATCACCGCCGCTGAAGGAACCGAGGCGGAGAGCAAGGTCCTTCAGAACGAGCAGATGGAGCAGTGGCGTGGACGCGCTATCAGCGAGCCATATGAGCCGGGCTCTACGTTTAAGATTATCACGACCGCGATCGCCCTCGAAGAGGAAGCAGTAAATGAGAACACCACCTTTTCCTGTCCGGGATACGCCGTCGTCGCGGGCCAGCGCATCCGCTGCTGGAAGGCGGGCGGCCATGGCTCCCAGCATTTACAGGAAGCGATCAACAACTCCTGCAACCCGGCCTTTATCTCCATCGGCCAGAAAATCGGCAAGGAAAATTTCAGAAAATACTTTAAAGCTTTCGGCCTTATGGAAAAAACGGGCATCGATCTGCCGGGCGAGGCGACGAGTATTTACCATACGGACGCGAATTTTAACGAAGTGGAGCTGGCCACATCGTCCTTCGGCCAGACGTTCAAGATTACGCCGCTGCAGCTTATCACAGCGGTGAGCGCAGTCGCAAACGACGGCAAGCTCATGAAGCCGTATATCGTCAAAGAGACGCTTGACGACGAGGGGAATATCGTCAGCACAGCAAAGCCGCAGGTCGTGCGGCAGGTCATCTCCGAAACGACATCGGATAAAATGTGCCAGATGCTGGAAGAGGCCGTGCGCATCGGCAGCGGCAAAAATGCCAATGCTGTCGGATACCGTGTGGCGGGAAAGACAGGCACCTCTGAAAAGCGCGATCTCGCCGTGCAGACGGGGCGGGATGAAAAAATTTCGTCCTTTATCGGCTTTGCGCCGGCGGACGATCCGCAGATCGCGGTCCTCGTTCTGCTCGATGAGCCGCAGGGCGTGCAGAAGTTCGGCGGCGTTATCGCCGCCCCGGTAGCCCGCCGTATTTTTGAGGATGTGTGTCCGTACCTCGGCATCGAGCCGCAGTATACTTCGGAAGAGCTTGCCACACAGGATGTGACGGTGCCAGATGTGTCAGGAAAAACCAAGGCGGAAGCGGTGAGCATCCTCAACGGCAAGAAAATGAGCTATCGCACGGTCGGCAGCGGCGACACCGTCACCGACCAGATTCCCAAAGCGCAGTCCGTCGTGCCTGCGACGGCAGAAGTGGTGCTCTACCTTGGTGGCAGCGCGCCCGACAAGACCGTCACAGTGCCGACGGTAACGGGTCTGTCTTTCAACGCGGCGAAGAGCCGGATCGAGAACCTTGGGCTTTATATGAAGGTATCGGGCAATACGTCGGGCAAAAACGTGCAGGCGATCAGCCAGACGAACGCCGGCGAGTCGCTTGCAGTCGGATCGGTCGTAACGGTGGAGTTCAACGATATCGATACGAACCTTCATTGATGTTTTCCCGCGCGCTTGCGCGGGCACGGAGGTGTGAATATGCAGATCAGACAACTGCTGGAAGAAATTGAGATATTGGAAACGGCCTGTGATATGGACATGGAAGTGCGCGGCATCGCGTACGATTCGAGGCATGTATCCCCGGGCGATGTGTTTGTGGCGGTACGCGGGTATCAGAGCGACGGCCACCGCTACATCGGCGCTGCAATGGAGCAGGGCGCGAGCCTCTGCGTCTGCGAGGAAAAACCCGGCTGTGCCATCCCCTATGTACTGGTGCGTGATACGCGCCGGGCGCTCGCACTGATGTCCTGCGCCTTTTTCAGCCACCCCTCGCGCGGGATGAAGATGATCGGCATCACAGGTACCAACGGCAAAACGACGACCACCTACCTTGTAAAGCATATTTTGGAAGCGCAGGGCGCAAAGGTGGGCCTGATCGGCACGAACCGCAATATGATCGGCGGCGAAGTGCTTGAGACAGAGCGCACCACGCCGGAAAGCTACGAGCTGCAGAAGCTGTTTGACCGGATGAAGCGGGCCGGCTGCACGCATGTGGTGATGGAGGTCTCCTCTCATTCGCTGGTGCTGCAGCGCGTTGCGGGCGTGCGTTTCGATGTGGGCGTGTTCACGAACCTGACGCAGGATCACCTCGATTTTCACAAGACGATGGAGGCATACTGCGACGCAAAAGCGATGCTGTTCGATGTGAGCACTGTGGGCGTGCTGAATGCGGACGACGCGGCTGCAGGGCGCCTTCAGGCGCATACAAAAGAGGCGCTCACCTATTCCGCGAAGGATAACGCCAACGACCTTGTTGCCAAAAACATCCTGCTCAAACCGCACGGCGTGGAGTTTATCGCCGTGGCAGAGGAGGGGATCGCGCGCGTATCCCTGGCGATCCCGGGCGCTTTTTCCGTCTATAACGCGCTGGCGGCGCTGGCCTGCGCCAAAGCCCTCGGCGTCACGCTTGAGCGCGCGGCTGCGGCGCTTGCCACGGCGCAGGGCGTGCGCGGACGTGCCGAGCTTGTGCCGGTACCGGCGCCTTTTACGGTCGTGATCGACTATGCGCACTCGCCTAACGGGGTGGAAAATATTCTCAGCGCCGTGCGCGCGGGCGCGCGCGGGCGCATCGTTGCGCTGCTCGGATGCGGCGGCGACAGAGATCGCACAAAAAGACCGAAAATGGGTGCTATTGCGCAAAAAATGGCTGATTTCACCATTATAACATCCGATAATCCGCGCACCGAAAAACCGGAGGAGATCATTCGCGAGATCGTTGCGGGCCTCGATCCGTCAGGAAAACCGTATACCGTCGTCACCGATCGGCGGGAAGCGATCGTTTATGCGCTTGAACATGCCAGAACAGATGATATAATCGTACTGATGGGCAAAGGCCACGAGACGTATCAGGAGATAAACGGCGTCAAGCATCATCTCGACGAACGCGAGGAGGTCGCGAGGTTTTTCGCCTCCAGGCATCCGGTTAAAGCCGCGCCGGAGGAATAAAAGCATGCGCATCCGGTCCGCCGGCAGAGAAACGCACCGCCGGCCGCCGGGGAAATGCGCAGGCCTGCCCCCTGTAAGGAGAGAAAGCCATGGAAAGACTCAGCGGAGAAACGCTTTTGACATATGTTGGCGGCAGAGCATCCGGAGCGGTGCCCTCTGTCGCCTGCGTGTCCACAGATTCCAGAAAGATCGGCAGGGAGTGTCTTTTTATCCCGCTCAAGGGAGAGCGGATGGACGGACACGACTTTATCCGCATGGCGGCGGAAAACGGCGCGGTCTGCGCGCTGTCGCACCGCACGGATATCGGCGACGTCGGCATCCCTGTCATTTATGTCGAGGATACGGGAAAAGCGCTTTGCGACCTTGCCGGCGCGTACTTGCGTGAACTTGCCATCCCGGTGATCGGCGTGACGGGCAGCGTGGGAAAGACGACGACGCGTGAGATGATCGCCGCCGTCATGGAGCAGAAATACAAGACCCTTCAGCCGGAAGGGAATTTCAATAACGAGATCGGCCTGCCGCTGACGATCCTGCGCCTGGACCGCAGCTATGAGCTGGCGGTGCTGGAGCTGGGCATGTCGCACGCAGGGGAGATCGAGCGCCTTTCGAAGATCGCGC
>CAKTWY010000009.1 GCA_934630445.1 uncultured Eubacteriales bacterium | reverse complement strand
TCTCAGAGCCGCGCGCCTTTGTGTAAAGTATATGGGAAAGATACGGCGCCGGGCCGGTAGGTGACCCGACGTCCGCATCGGGTTTTGCGGCCCGATGATCGCGGTGTTTACAGTGCTGTGCCGGAGGAAGCGCCCGTGCGATACTGCGCAAGCGTGAGGGGGAGCGTATATGCCTCGCCGTTTCTAACGATGCTGATCTTTACCGTGTCGCCGGCCTGATGCGTTTTCAGTACGGCGCTGAATTCGCTTTCAGAAGAGACGTCCGTGCCGTCGATCGCCGTGATGAGATCGCCCGCGCGGAAGCCGGCACTCTGCGCAGCGGAGCCCTCCGTCACGGAGCGGATATAAAGCCCGGCGTAGTTTACGCGGTACATCATCGCGCTCTGAAGCGAATTGATGTCGATCAGCGTCATACCCAGATCGATCCTGCCGGTCACATACCCCTGACTGATCAGCTCGGTAATGATCGGTTCGGCATCACTCATCGGGATCGCAAAGCCGAGGCCTTCAATGCCGGTGCCGGAGGATTTCGCATTTACAATACCGACGAGTTCGCCGCGCATATTGAAAAGCCCGCCGCCGGAATTGCCGGGATTGATGGCTGCGTTTGTCTGCAGAAGTGTCATCGTCTCATCATCGATCGTGATCTCACGGTCGAGCGCGGAGATGATGCCGTCCGTCACCGTGCCGCCGAGGTTGCCGAGCGGGTTGCCAATCGCGACGACGCTCTGTCCGACAACCAGGTCGTCGGAGCTGCCGATCGTTGCAGGGGAGAGGCCTGTCGCGTCGACCTTTACGACCGCGAGGTCGGTCTTTTCATCCGTGCCGATAAGCGTGCCGGAATACGTGTCGCCCGAGCGCGTGCGCACGGTGATCTTTGACGCGCCTTCGATGACGTGATTGTTCGTTACGATATAGCCGTCCGAGGAGATGATAACGCCGCTTCCAGCGCCCTCGGTGACGTACTGGCCCATGCGCGGATCGGTCGAGACGATCTCTGTCGTAATCTCAACGACGGAGTTTGCCGTTGCCGCGGCCACCTGCTCCACGTTCATGTCCGTACCGGTTGCGCTGAGCTGCGTATAGCCGGACGAGACCGGCGCCGCTTGCGGCGAACTGTTCTGTGCGCCGGCAGCGGCGCTGCCGAGCGCGTTCCCTGCGCCGAAGCCGAACGCCGCGGAGAAGCCGACGGACAGCACGAGCGCGAATGCCGCAGCACGCCGCTTGACGCGGATGTAGCGCGCCTTCCTGCGCGGGGGGCGGCTTTCGAACGTTTCGTAAGGGATGACGCCGCTCATATTTTCATGATACATATCAGAACACTCTCTATTGTCGTTCATATCGATGCCTCCTTTATTTCACAGCTTTATCATAAATTGCATTTGTGACGGACGTATGAATAAAAACTGAAAGAATTATGAAATGGAGATTTGATTTTGTGCACGATTTGTTTGACGCAAATAGCGGATAATGATACAATATTACAGATTAAATTATGATGGGGAGAGTCCTATGTGGATCTCAGATAAATGGCAGGATTATGAGCTGCTCGACTGCGGAGACGGCGAGCGGCTGGAGCGATGGGGCAAGTACCGCCTTGTACGGCCGGACCCGCAGGCGATCTGGGATAAGGCGCGGCCGGGAATGCGGGAGTGGCAGGCGCCGGATGCGAGGTACCTTCGCTCGAGCTCGGGCGGCGGGAAATGGCAGATCGCCGCGCTGCCGCCGCAGTGGCAGATATCGTATGGGGAGCTTACCTTCCGCTTGAAGCCGATGAATTTCAAGCACACGGGGCTTTTCCCGGAGCAGGCGGTCAACTGGGATTTTATCCGCGCGATGATCGCCGCTTCGAAGCGGAAGATCAGCGTGCTGAATCTCTTCGCCTATACCGGCGGGGCGACGCTCGCCGCCGCTTCCGCGGGGGCAGAGGTCTGCCATGTCGACGCCGCGCGCGGCATGGTCGCCTGGGCGAGGGAAAACGCAGCCGTATCCGGCCTTGAGCGCGCGAGCGTGCGCTGGATCGTCGACGACTGCAAGAAATTTCTCGAGCGGGAGATCCGCCGCGGGCGCAAGTACGACGCGATCATTATGGATCCGCCGAGCTACGGAAGAGGCCCATCCGGTGAGGTGTGGAAGATCGAGGACGACGTGTATGACTTTATCCGCCTGACGCTCGGCGTGCTGTCGGACAAGCCGCTGTTTTACATCGTCAATTCCTACACGGCGGGGCTTTCCCCTTCGGTCATGCGCTATATCCTCGGGCGGCTGCTGATAGGGCGCTACGGCGGAGCGGTCGAATGCGAGGAACTCGGTCTTCCGGTGACGGAAACGGGGCTTTGCCTGCCATGCGGTTCCACCGGCAGGTGGATCGGCAGGTATTAAAAGCTGCAGGCATCACACAGAACGCTGTCAGAGCGGACAGAATAAGTGGAGTATGAGGCGCGGCAGGGCGCACATTCATCCGAACGGAGACGACAAATGGCAGAAATGATCAGAACACAGGATTTAAGCTATTCCTATACGGCCGACGAGACGGCGGGCGGGATAAAAATGGCGCTCGGCGGTGTGAACCTGACGGTTCCGCGCGGCCAGTTTTTAGCAGTCCTGGGCCATAATGGCTCGGGTAAAAGCACTTTTGCAAAAACGCTGAACGCGATCCTCCTTCCTACAGGAGGAAAAGTATTTGTCGATGGCAGCGACACTTCCGACGAAGCGCGCCTGTTCGACGTGCGCAAAACTGTCGGCATGGTTTTCCAGAATCCGGACAACCAGATCGTCGCGACTGTAGTCGAAGAGGACTGCGCCTTTGCGCCGGAAAATATGGGCGTGCCGCCGGAAGAGATCCGCAGGCGCGTCGACGACGCGCTCTCCTCGGTTGGGATGCTCAAATACAAAGACCGCGCGCCGCACCATCTTTCCGGCGGGCAGAAACAGCGCGTCGCGATCGCAGGCGTCATTGCCATGCAGCCTGCGTGCATCGTTTTTGACGAGCCGACGGCCATGCTTGACCCCTCCGGCAGGCGGGAAGTGATGGAGACGATCAAAAAGCTCAACCGTGAACTGGCGATCACCGTCATCCTCATTACGCACCATATGAACGAAGCGGTGCAGGCAGACCGCGTGGTCGTCATGAACGACGGCCTTGTCGCGATGGACGATGTTCCGAAGAAGATATTTTCCCGTGTCGAGGAGCTCGTCGAGTACGGGTTGGACGTGCCGCAGACCGTGCGCATCCTGTATGAGCTGCGCGAGGCGGGCTATCACGTGCCGATCGATGCGCTGACGGTGGAAGAATGCGTCGACCGGCTGATGCGGTTTGTGGAGGCACGGGCATGATGGATATGATTCAAATCAAAGATCTGCGCCATGTGTATGGGGAGGGAACGCCCTTTGCCTCCTGCGCGCTTGACGGGGTCAGCCTTTCGATCAAAAAGGGCGAGTTTGTCGGCGTTATCGGCCATACGGGCTCCGGCAAGAGCACGCTGATCCAGCATTTAAACGGCATTTTAAAGCCGACCTCCGGGCAGATCTTTTTTCAGGGCCGAGACATTTGGGGGCCTGACGTGAAGATCCGCGATATCCGCTTTAAGGTCGGCATGGTTTTCCAATACCCGGAATACCAGCTCTTTGAAGAGACGGTGTTTAAAGACGTGGCCTTCGGCCCGAAAAACATGGGCCTGAAGGACGACGAAATTGCCGAGCGCGTGCTCGAGGCGATCGATTTTGTCGGATTGAAGCCCGACGTGCTGGAAAAGTCGCCCTTCGATCTCTCCGGCGGACAGAAGCGCCGCGTTGCGATCGCGGGCGTGATCGCCATGCGCCCGGAGTGCATCGTTTTTGACGAGCCGACAGCAGGGCTCGACCCGCGCGGACGTGACGAGATCCTGTCGCATATCATCGAATATCACGAGCATCTGGGCACGACGGTCCTGTTCGTGACCCACAGCATGGAGGATATTGCCAAAACAGTCGACCGCGTGCTCGTCATGAACCGCGCCCGGCTCATGCTGGACGGCACGCCCGAGCGCGTGTTCGCACACGGGGCGGAGCTTGAGGCGGCGGGGCTTGACGTGCCGCAGATCACGAAGGTCTTTATGGGGCTGCGCGCGCGCGGCGTAAAGGTAAGCGATTCGGTGTATACCATCGAGCAGGCAAAACGTGCGCTTCTTGCGCTCAAGGGGAGGCGGGAAGATGCTTAAGGATATCACCATCGGGCAGTTTTTCCCGGGGAAAAGCGCGGTCCACCGCGTTGACCCGCGCGTGAAGATCGTAATGGTGCTGGCGTTTATTATCGTACTCTTCCTGGCAAAGGGACCGCTTGCATATGCTTTTACGATTGCGATGCTCGCGGCGGTCATTCTGAATTCCAAAATCAGCCCAAAGCTTATCTTTAAGGGTGTAAAGCCGCTTGTCTTTATTATCCTCTTCACAGCTGTGCTCAATATGTTCTACACCCCGGGCAGGACGCTGTGGACGTTCTGGATCTTCAGGATCACCTATGAGGGCGTCGTACAGGCGGTCTACATGGCGGTGCGCATCATTCTGCTCATCATCGGCACGTCGATGCTCACCTATACGACTTCGCCCATCATGCTGACCGACGGGATCGAGAGCCTGCTCAAGCCATTGAAGCGTCTGCATGTACCGGTGCATGAGCTTGCGATGATGATGACGATCGCGCTGCGCTTTATCCCTACGCTCATCGAGGAAACGGATAAGATCATGAACGCGCAGAAGGCGCGCGGCGCGGATTTTGAAACGGGCAGCCTGATCCAGCGCGCAAAGGCGCTCGTACCGATTTTAATCCCGCTTTTCGTATCTGCGTTTCGCCGGGCGGACGAGCTAGCGGTGGCGATGGAGTGCCGCCTCTATCACGGCGGCGAAGGGCGCACACGGCTCAAAGAGCTGCGTATGGCCAGGCTTGACTATATTACCATTGCAGTGGGTGCCATCTGCCTGTTTGTGGTGCTGCTTCTGTCCGGGCGCATTGTAGCCCTTCCCGGGTTTTAATTCTTTTTGAAAGGCGGAGCGATATGAGAAACATTGCACTGCGCCTTTCCTATGTCGGCACGCGTTATCACGGCTGGCAGATGCAGCGCAACGCCGACAGTGTGCAGGCGCGGCTGTCGGACGCGGTATATGCCGTTACGCGCGAGCGGCCGGTTCTGCACGGATGCGGCCGGACGGACGCGGGCGTGCACGCGCCGTGCTATGTAGCGAGCTTTCAAACGCACAGCGCAATTCCGATTACAAAATTTGCCCCGGCGCTGGGCGCGAATCTGCCACGCGACATCGCTGTCTGGGAAGCGCGCGAAATGCCGGAGGCGTTTCACGCGCGCTTTTCCTGTGAAGAAAAAGAGTATACCTATCTCGTTGTAGAGGGCAGGGTCAAAAACCCGTTTTATCTCGACCGTGCGTGCTTTCACCCGCTCGCGCTCGACACGGATGCGATGGCTCAGGCGGCGCAGGCGTTTTGCGGTACGCACGATTTTGCCTCCATGCGTTCGCTCGGAACGGAAGTCAGAAGCACCGTGCGCACGATCAGGTACCTCACCGTTTCACGCGAGGGGGAGCGGGTGCTCCTGCGCGTGTGTGCGGACGGATTTTTGTACAACATGGCGCGCACCATTGCGGGCACACTCCTGCTGGTGGGGGAGCATAAGCTTGCGCCGGGCGCCATCGCGGATATTCTGCGCGCAGGCGAGCGCAGTGCGGCGGGTCCGACTGCGCCGGCGGCGGGGCTGTACCTGACAAAGCTCCGGTATGAAAACTGGGAGGTTTATCCTTGAAAAAAAAGCAAAAAAAGGGGAAGCTCCTTTATATCGAAGACGGCCCCATGGCCAAAAGCGCACGCGCGGTGCGCTCGGTTAAATACCTTTTTATTGCGGCGCTCGCGTGCGCCATTTTCGGCCTCGGGTATTTTTACCGGGAGGAATTTAACCTGGAAAATGCGCGGCGTATTCTGTCTTACCTTGACGCGGGCGCATCGGGCGAGAGCGGAACATTTGAGAAGATCACGATCGAAACGGCGCAGCAGAATTCGTATCTGAGTTTTCGCGGCGGGCTTGCAGTGCTCACGCCGGATGTTCTGCACTACTATAACGCGGCGGGGAAGGAAGATCTGTCGCTCGCTGTGAGCTACTCCTCTCCGGCGATGGTCGCGTCGGACAAGCTTCTCCTGGCGTATGACCGCGGGGGGAACCAGCTCCTCATCACCAACAGCTATACCACGATTTTTGAAAAAACGTTCGACGCGGATATCATCAACGTCGATATGAATGAAAACGGCGCTTTTACCGTTGTAACGGACGAGCCGGGATATCGCAGCGCGGTCACGGTTTTTGATGCAAAGCAGAATGAAATATATCGCTGGAAAACGCCGGATTACTATGTGCCTTGCGCGGTACAGTCGGATGATGGCCGGCGCATGGCGGCGATTTGTTATTCCGGCACGTCTTCGGGCTTCACTTCAAAAGTGGTGTGCTTCCGTACGGATGAGACGGAAGCGGCCTGGACGGCGGCACTTGGTTCGTCAGCGGGGCTGGCACTTTCCTTTTCCGACGAAGGACTCTGGGTGATCTGTGACGAGAAAACCGTGCTCCTGGGAGAGGATGGCGCTGTGCGGGGGAGCTTTCCCTACACCCGCGGAACACTCACGCACTTTGCCTGCAGCGATCGGGGAACGCCCTTTCTCGCGCTCAAAGGGCAGAGCGGCGCGGCCAAGCGCGGCGGTGTGATCCTGCTGGATGAAAACGCAGCGGTGAAGGCGACGGTGAATACGTCCGGTGACGTAAAAAGTCTCGCTGCCGCCGACGGATATGTCGTACTGCTTACAAGCGAGAGCGTTTCGCTCTATGATGAATCCCTCAGCCAGCAGGGAGTTTCCATTGCGGAGGGTGACGCGCGAAGCGCAGTGGTGCGCGGTGACGGCGCTGTCACACTGATCTATACCGGGCGCGCCGGACTGCTTCAGCGGCAGGATTTTCTGGACGGCGCGGCGGAGTAGACATGTTTTTACGCAGCGTCACATAGGCTGGTACAGGGCGGCCAGGCTGTCTGTGAAAGGCCCGTCGGTGTGGGCACTGCCGGTTCGTCCGCAGACGGCAAACAGTAAAAGGAGGGGCAGATATGAAACTGTCACTGATCGTAGATATCGTTGCAGTTGCAATGATCCTGTTTTTTGCCTTCGGAGGGAAAAAGAAGGGACTTGTGATGATGCTGGCAGGCGCTGTCGGCACGCTTGTCTCCTTCTTCGGCAGCGCACTGATCGCGCAGCGTCTTTCCCCCTGGGTCGCAGAGCGGCTGCTGAAGCCCCTGATTCTCGGCTGGGTTGAAAAAAGCGGCGCAGCCGTCATTGAGGCACAGGCCGCAGCGTCGGCGCAGGGAGGCGCAGGTCTCGCGCAGGGAGCGATCGACGCTGCGCGGGAGATGGTCGAGGCGCTTGGCCTGTCCAAACTTTTTTCCGGTGAGATCGCACAGAGTATTTCTGACCTGGTCACGCAGGCGGGAAAGAATATCGCAGATGCCACGGCGACGATCGTTGCACACAATCTCGCCTACATTCTGGTCTTTATCGTTTCTCTCATTGTACTGTCCATCTTGGTGTTCCTTGCAGCACGGCTGGTCAACGTGGCGTTTAAGCTGCCGGTGCTGAGCGGGATCAATCGCTTGGGCGGCCTGCTTGCCGGGGCGCTGTGGGGGGCGCTCATTGTCGCGGTGCTTATTTGGATTCTGGTTGCTTTTTTCCCATCCACCACGGCTGCGGGCGGGATCCTTGCGCCTGAGGTCGTTCAGAATTCGCATGTCGTGCGCTTTTTTGCTTCCTTTTACCCAGGGGCAATGCTCTCGGCGAATCTTTGACGGGCAAAGCAAAGATATTTTAGGAGGTTTAGGATGATTTACGATACGATTGACCATATCGGGCGATACGTCAAGATTCACAGCGGACTGGAAAAAGGCCTGCGCTTTCTGACGGATACGGATTTTACAAAGCTGGCCGCCGGACGCGTTGAGATCGACGGCGATCGTGTATTTGCTCTGCTGCAGGAATATGAGACGAAGCCTGAAAACGAGAAGCCGGAAGCGCACCGGGCATATATTGATATCCAATATCTGTGGCAGGGGGAAGAGCGTGTGGGTGTTGCGCCGCTGACAGCCATGGAGGAGGAAACGCAGGCGTTTCCGGAAAAGGATATCTGGTTTTATCGGGGAAAGACGGAAAAGCTGTCCATTGGAAACGGACGTTTCCTCGTGCTGTTTCCCGAGGATGCCCATGCGCCTTGTATCGCGTGCGGAGTTCCGGCATCGGTGCATAAATGCGTGGTCAAGGTCCGCATCTGAAGCATGACGCGGGCTGACCGCAGAGCGGATCGATTGGATAGATACAAAAAAGGAGCCTTTGATACAAAGGCTCCTTTTTATAATCCGGTTATGATTCGGGATTGAAGACGCGCGCCGTGCGGACAGCGGCCCTCCCGTTATTCGACTGTGATCGTATAGGCGAGCGTCTCTGTCTCATGCGCGGCAAGCGTGCGCACGCCCGGCTTGTCTTTCAGATCGTATCCAAGATAGTTGCAGTCGGGCAGTGAGGACCAGGGCTCGACGCAGATATAGTTGGTATCAAACGGACGGTACATCGTCCAAAGCCCCAGATAGGGGAAATCGGACGCACAGACTGTAATGCGCCGGCCGTTCCCGCCGCAGCCGATCGTCACGGTTCCGTCCTCGGCATTTGCGAGCACGAGCGCGTCGTTTGCAAAGACCTCACGGTCCAGATAAATGCGCCGTCCGTCCATCGCCACGGGCGAAAGCCCTTCGTTGAACATAATGGCTTCATCAGTCGTATATGTCATGAGGCCGTCGTTTTTGAATTCGGCATAATACTGCGCCATCCGCTCGCCGGCGTACAGCGCAATGTTGTAGCCTTCGTGGCCGCCGAGCTCATAAAGCATTTCGCCGTCCGTCAGATTCTCCACCGTGTGCTCCTTGCGGATCGTGCGGCCCTCCAAAACATAGCGCACCGTCAGACGGAAATGAACGGGGTAGCGCGCATATGTTTCGGGCGTATCGGTCAGCGTGAAGGAAAGCGTGTTTTCCCCTGCGGGTACATAGGTAAATTCCGACCGGTTGGCAAAGCCGTGGATCGGCATGGAATAGCTTTTCCCCGCCCAGTCATAGCGCTCCTCCTTCAGCCGGCCGATGAGAGGGAAGAGAAGCGGCGCCTGTCCCGTCCAGCTTTTTTCATCGCCCTGCCACAGGCGTTCAAGCTCTTCGTCAAGGGAGACGATGCTTTTCAGCTCTGCCCCGCATGTGTCCGCAGTGATGCGGAGATATTTATTTTCAATCGTATAAAGCATAAACACACTTCCTCTTTTTTCGATATGTCGCTTCAAAAGATATAGTATCGCACCACTGGCCGCATGTCAATAAATGTCAGCTGCCTTCCGGCAAAAAAGAAATATTGTGGTCGGCGCAATTGCGAAACACGACATTTTGTGCTAAAATAATAAGAACCGATCAAACCGGCGCGTGGATTGTGCCGGAGGAGTTGGAGGAATGGAATGAAAACCAAGGCAAGGATTGTTTCTGCGCAGGAGCTCGCCTGCCAGAACGGATATATAGATGAAATCCGCGCGCTGAATGAAGAATTTTTGAGTCTCAATGGCCGCAGGCGACGCGCTGTGATCGACACTTACGGCTGCCAGCAGAACGTTGCCGACAGCGAAAAAATCGCCGGCATGCTCGAAAAGATGGGTTATGAGATCACGAGTGATCAGAAAGGGGCGGATCTGATTCTTTTGAACACCTGCGCCGTGCGCGAGCATGCTGAGCTGCGCGTGCTGGGCAACGTGGGCGCGCTTTCCCATTTAAAACGCAAAAATCCGGGCCTGGTGCTCGCCATGTGCGGCTGTATGGTCCAGCAGGAGCATATCAAAGAGAAAATCCGCAGGAGCTATCCGTATGTCGACATCGTCTTCGGCACACATGCGCTCTGGCGCTTTCCGCAGCTTCTGAGGGAAAAGCTTCTGCACAGCAAGCGCGTTTTTGATATTTCCGGCGACGAGGCGGGGAAGATCGCCGAGGATATTCCCATCCGGCGCGACGGAAAGGTCAAGGCGTGGCTTTCAATCATGTACGGGTGCAACAATTTCTGCTCGTACTGCATCGTTCCGTATGTGCGCGGCAGGGAGCGCAGCCGCGCGCCGGAAAAGATCGAGGAGGAGTTCCGCGCCCTTGTCCGCGAGGGGTACAAGGACATTATGCTCCTGGGGCAGAATGTGAACTCCTACGGAAAGGATCTGGACGCGGGGATCGATTTTTCCGACCTTCTGCGCAGGCTGAACGATGTGCCGGGCGAGTTCGTCATCCGTTTTATGACGAGCCATCCGAAGGACGCGACGAAAAAACTGATCGACACCATTGCCGAATGCGCAAAGGTCGAGCGGCATCTGCACCTGCCGTTCCAGTCCGGCAGCGATACGATCCTCAGGCGGATGAACCGTGTCTATACCCGCGAGCAATACCTCGCGCTCGTCGCATATGCGAAGGAAAAGATCGACGGCCTGGTGCTTACGTCGGATGTGATTGTCGGCTTCCCGAACGAGCGCGCGGAGGATTTTGAAGACACGATGACGCTTGTCGAGGCCGTGGGCTTCGACGCGCTTTTTACCTTTATTTACTCAAAACGCAGCGGTACGCCTGCCGCCGAGATGGAAGATCCGGTCACGGACGAGGAGAAGCACGCGCGCTTTGACCGGCTTTTGGAGCTGCAGAACGCCATTTCCGAGCGGCAGCATGCGCAGTACGTGGGTACGACGGTGCGCGTTCTCGTCGATGGGGAGGGGCGCGAGGCGGGCGTTTTGTCTGCGCGCACCTCCGGTGGCCGTCTTGTGCACCTGAAAAGCAGCGAGAAATCTTTGATCGGTTCGTTTATCGACGCGCGCATTACCGGCAGCAATACGTGGGCCCTTCTCGGTGAGTGTGCGAACCGGGCGGAGGCTGAAAGAGAATGAGCAGGCAGGGGGGAAAGGGTATGCAGCCGCTGACGCCTATGATGCAGCAGTACATGCAGATTAAAAAAGAGCATGAGGATTATATCCTGTTTTATCGCCTGGGCGATTTCTATGAGATGTTCTTTGACGACGCGAAGCTCGCCTCGCGCGAGCTCGACCTTGTGCTGACGGGACGCGACTGCGGCCAGGAGGAGCGCGCGCCGATGTGCGGCGTTCCCTACCACAGCGCGGAGAGCTATATCGCGCGCCTGATCGCAAAGGGCTACAAGGTCGCCATCTGCGAGCAGACGGAGGACCCGGCTACGGCAAAGGGCCTTGTCAGGCGCGAGGTTATCCGTATGATCACTCCCGGCACGGTGACCGCGGCATCCATGCTCGATGAGCGAAGGAACAACTATATCTGCTCGGCGTATCTCGGCGCGGCGGGCGGCGGCGTGTGCTTTGCCGATATCTCCACGGGAGAGGTTTATGCGACATATCTGGAAAAAAAGGGAATGCTGCGCGAGCTGCTCAATGAGCTCGGGCGCTTTATGCCGCGTGAGGCAGTCCTTTCCGACAAGGCAATCGGCGAAAAGGAGATCACTTCCTTTCTGCGTGAGCGCCTCTCCTGCGCGGTGGAAAACGGAGGAGAGGAGCGCTTTGACTACGATGCAGCGCTTGAGACGCTGCGCGCGCAGTTCGGCGCAGAGGATTTGACTTCTGTTGGCCTCGACGGACGGGAGGAAGCGGTGCGCGCCGTCGGCGGCCTGATGTCCTACCTGAAAGAGACGCAGAAGACGGATTTATCCTATATCAACAACCTTTCCGTCTACCGCCAGGGGCAGTTTATGGAGCTGGACCTGACCGCGCGCAGGAATCTGGAGCTGACGGAGACCATGATCCAGAAGGAGAAGCGCGGCAGTCTTCTCTGGGTTCTTGACCGCACACGCACCGCCATGGGCGGGCGCCTTCTGCGCCAGTGGCTGGAAAAGCCGCTGATCGACGTACCGCAGATCAAGCGCCGCCAGAATGCCGCATATGAGCTGAAGACAAAGCCGGTCGAGCGCGGCGAGCTTTCCGAGGCCCTGCACGGAATTTATGATATCGAGCGTTTGATCGGGCGCATTGTTTATGGTACGGCCAACTGCCGCGACCTGCGCTCGCTGGCGCAGACGGCGCTGCGCCTGCCGGACCTGCGCCGGACGGTCGAGGGGATGAAGAGCGCCATGCTGTGCGAAATTCACGATTCGATCGACGAGCTTTCCGACCTTTCTTCGCTCATCACTTCCGCCGTGGTGGAGGATCCGCCTTTTTCCGTGCGCGAGGGCGGAATGATCCTTTCCGGCTACAGTGAAGAGCTTGACCGCCTGCGCGATATCGCCTCCGGCGGACGCGGCATGATGGCTGAGATCGAGACCAAAGAGCGCGAGAGGACCGGCATCAGCAAATTAAAAATCGGCTACAACCGTGTGTTCGGCTATTATATCGAAGTGTCCAAGGCCAGCAGCGCAAACGTGCCGGATACCTATATCCGCAAGCAGACGCTTGCAAACTGCGAGCGCTATATCACGCAGGAGCTCAAAGAGCTGGAAAACACCGTTCTCTCCGCCAACGAGCGTATTGTCGCGCTGGAGTATGAGCTTTTTACCGGCCTTCTCTCGAAAATCGCCGCTGAGGTCGACCGCGTACAGCGCACCGCGCATGCGGTGGCGAAGCTCGATGTGCTGTACGCATACGGCGAGACGGCGGAGAAGTATGGCTACACACTGCCCGAGGTCGACTATTCCGACCGGATCGACATTTGCGACGGGCGCCATCCGGTGGTCGAGCAGGTTTTGAAGGGACCGCTGTTTGTACCCAACGACACCACGCTTGACTGCGGGGAAAACCGCGTCGCAATCATTACAGGCCCGAATATGGCAGGTAAATCCACTTATATGCGCCAGGTGGCGCTGATCGTCATCATGGCGCAGATCGGGAGCCTTGTTCCGGCCAAAAGCGCGCATATCGGCGTGTGCGACAGGGTGTTCACGCGCGTAGGCGCGTCGGACGACCTGTCGACGGGCAAATCGACCTTTATGGTGGAGATGAGCGAGGTTGCGGATATCCTGAAGTTTGCCACGCCCAAAAGCTTGCTCATTCTGGACGAGATCGGGCGCGGCACCTCCACTTTTGACGGAATGGCCATCGCGCGTGCCGTACTCGAGTTTGCCGCGGCGAAAAGGACGCTCGGCGCAAAAACGCTGTTCGCCACCCACTATCACGAACTGACCATTATGGAAGATCAGCTGGAGGGCGTGAAAAACTATAACATCGCCGTTAAAAAGCGCGGCGATGACATCACCTTCCTGCGCAAAATCATCCGCGGCGGCGCGGACGACAGCTACGGCATCGAGGTGGCAAAGCTTGCGGGCCTTCCAGGCCGTGTGATCGAGCGCGCCAAGGAGATATTGAAATCCCTCGAGGAGGAGAACGGAGCGCCGCGCGTGGCTGCGGCCGTGCGCGAGGCGCCCGATCAGGTCTCCCTGCTTGACATGGGCGGCAATGAAATCGCAGAGCGCCTGCGCACGATCGACGTCAATGCGCTCACGCCGATCGAAGCGATGAATCTGCTGTACGAATTAAAACTCAAGGCCGAGCGCATGGCTTGACGACGTTTGCGGTTTCAGCCTGACATTGGCAGAAAGGAGGCGACGAATGCCTCATATTGTCAAACTCTCGCCCCATGTGGCGAACCTTATAGCAGCGGGCGAGGTGGTTGAGCGGCCCGCCTCCGTGGTAAAAGAACTTGTTGAAAACGCGGTCGACGCCCTTGCCGAAAAGGTAACGGTCGAGATTGAAAACGGAGGAATCACCTCCATACGCATCACGGACGACGGTTGCGGCATCGCACGCGAGGATGCGCGCACCGCGTTCCTACGCCATGCCACGAGCAAGCTGCACAGCGAAGAGGATCTTCTTTCGGGAATCCTTACATATGGCTTCCGCGGCGAGGCGCTTGCTGCGATTGCGGCAGTGTCGCGCATTGACCTCTTCACCAAGGAGCGAGGGGAGGTTCTCGGTACCCATCTCATGCTTGAAGCGGGGGAGATCTGCGCGGAGGAGGACGCCGGCTGCCCGGAGGGCACGACGATCCTCGTGCGCGATCTGTTTTTCAACACTCCCGCGCGCATGAAATTTTTAAAGCGCGACGCAACAGAGGCGGGCTATATCGCAAGCGCTGTATCGCACGCGGCACTTTCCCGGCCGGACGTCAGCTTCCGTCTGATCAGGGACGGCAAGGAGCAGCTGCACACCGCGGGTGACGGGAGCCTGAAAAACGCGGTGTACGCGGTATATGGGCGCGAGTTTCTGCACACGCTCATCCCGGTGTCGGCTTCCTGCAGCGGGATAGAGGTTTCGGGCTTTATCTCAAAGCCTGAGCTTTCGCGCGCCAATCGTACCATGCAGAACTTTTTTGTAAACGGACGGCCCATCCGTTCGCCGCTGATGCAGGCCGCGCTCGAGCAGGCATACCGAAACCGCATTATGACGGGGCGATTTCCAGCGTGCGTGCTTCGTCTGACGCTGAGCGCGCAGAATGTGGACGTGAACGTTCATCCTGCCAAAACGGAAGTCAAGTTTTCCGTGGAAAAAGGGATTTTCGACGCGGTCTACATGGCGGTGAAGTCCGCGCTCGATCATATCGCTGCGCCTGTTGAGGCTGTGCTGGGGCCTGCCGTGCGAGGGGAGGATAATCTTACGCATGCACAGGAGCGGATGATTTCCGAGCTGCCTGAGGAAAAAGAACCCGCGCCGCAGGCTTTGCCGCACATGCCGGCGCCGCCCGAGCCGATCAGGCAAGGGCGCACAGCGCCCGTGCAGCAGCGCGGCTTTTCGGCGCCGGTCGTGCAGCGTTTTCCGTATTCCTTTACGATGCCGGAGCAGTATGCGCCTGCCCGCCCGCTCTCCGCGCCTGAGCCGAGGGCTTTTGAATCAGAAAAGCCCTCGGTGAACTCCGATGCTGGGGTCAAAGCGGTCTTCACTTCCGCGCCGGAGCGGGAGACGGCGTCACCCGCACCTCCCGCATCTGCACCGGAGTGGAAATCTGCGCCTGAACCGCCGGCCGAGCCGCCAACATCTCCCACACCGCCGCAGAAAGCGTGGCGTCTCGTGGGCGAGGTGCTTGGAACGTATCTCGTCGTCGACGACGGAGAGGGCATGCTCCTCATTGACCAGCATGCCGCGCATGAGCGCATCCTCTTTAACCGCTTGAAAGCGCAGGGGGGA
Organism: uncultured Eubacteriales bacterium; assembly: GCA_934630445.1. Classification (GTDB taxonomy): domain Bacteria; phylum Bacillota; class Clostridia; order Oscillospirales; family Butyricicoccaceae; genus CAKTWY01. The sequence continues at coordinate 10,952 of CAKTWY010000009.1, read as the reverse complement.
GCGGGGCTGCGCCAGCTCCTGCTCACGCCGGTCGTTGTGCCGCTTTCGCGTGAAGATTACGCCGCGGCAGTCGGACAGATCGACCAGATCAACGCACTTGGCTTTGACGCGGCGGATTTCGGCGACCGGTCGCTCGTGGTGCGCCAGGCGCCGGATTATGTCGCCGCGGATGAAGTGGCTGTGCTGATCGAAGAGCTGGCGGGCAAGCTGCGCGAGTACAGGAGCGTGGAGGCGGATCTGCGCGACGAGCTGCTGCATACGGCAGCATGCAAAGCAGCCGTCAAGGGCGGGATGCATCTCACGCCGGAGGAGCAGCGCGCGCTTGTGGAGCAGGTCATGACGGATGACGATGTGCGCTACTGCCCGCATGGGCGGCCGGTTGCCGTTTATTATTCCAAATATCAGCTGGAAAAGCAGTTTAAGAGGATTCAGTGATGAAAAAACCGCTTCTTTGCGTTGTCGGGCCGACAGCCTCGGGGAAGACGGCGCTGTCTCTGCGCCTGGCGGAAGTTTACGGCGGGGAGATCGTTTCGGCCGATTCGATGCAGATTTATCGCCATATGGACGTTGGAACGGCGAAGCCGACGCTCGCCGAGCGGCGCGGCATCCCGCATCACATGCTCGATGTAGCGCAGCCGGGCGAGGCATACAGCGTTGCGCGCTACGCCGCGGAAGCGGCGGCGTGTGTTGACGATATCCTCGCGCGCGGACGCCTTCCCATCGCGGCGGGGGGAACGGGGCTTTATATCAACGCCCTCATCGAGGGAACGGCTTTCGCCGGCAACGAGAGGAACGAGGCACTGCGCGAAAAGCTGGAGGAGGAATACCGCGGCCAAGGCCCGGCGGCAATGTTTGCCCGCCTGCGGGCGGTCGATCCGGAGAGCGCGGCGCGCCTGCACGAAAATGATAAAAAGCGCGTCCTGCGCGCGCTGGAGGTATATGAGCAGACCGGCCTGACCATCGGTGAGCACAACCGTGCGACGAAGCCCGCGCGCGCGCGCTATGACGCAGTGATGATCGGCATTTGCCCGGCCGAGCGCGAACTTCTCTACCGGCGCATCGACGCCCGCGTGGATGAAATGCTTGCAAACGGACTGGAAGTGGAGGCGCGCACGCTGATGGAACAGGGGCTGCTCACCGGAACGGCGGCGCAGGCTATCGGATACAAAGAGCTTTTTCCGTATCTGAATGGCGAGGGTACGCTGGCTGAAGCGGCGGAACGCATCCGCCGCGAAACGCGCCGCTATGCCAAGCGGCAGCTGACATGGTTTCGGCACGATGCGCGCGTACAGTGGATTTATTACGAAGAAAATACGCCGCTGGAAGAAATTTTACAAACTTCGCGCAAATACATTGAAAATTCTGGTATAATATAGAGGGTATTTTATCAGCGCCCGCCTGTGCGGGTAAAGCGGACATGCCCGCATGAAGCGGACAAAATAAACATAAAGGGGAGTACGCATATGCAGGCAAAAATGAATTTGCAGGACACATTTCTCAATCAGACGCGTAAGGACAGGATCCCTGTAACGGTTTTTCTGACGAACGGCTTTCAGATGCGCGGCACGGTCAAAGGCTTCGACAGCTACGTGATCGTGCTCGACAGCGAGGGGAAGCAGCAGCTGATTTATAAGCATGCTGTTTCCACGATCATTCCCGCCAGGCCGGTGAATTTTGCAGCGGCAGACGCGGCGGACGATGCTAACGCATAATGTGACGCAGCCAAACAGGTGAGAATTTGAAAAGTTCTTCGATTTTTACGAGAATTGGTGTCGTCTGCCTGATGGCGGTGTGTATCTGCTATTTCGGCTATCAGCTCTTCAACATTGTGAGCGAGCCGATCAAAACAGTAAACGCGGTACATATGGACCTTGACGATACCATCCAGACGAATGGGATTATCGTGCGCGACGACGCCGTCGTCGTGACGGAGAACCGCGGCAGTCGCGAGTATCTTCTGGATGACGGCGCGCGGGCGAAAAAGGGCGACCGCATTGCACTTTATTATGAAGACGATGCGACCATGCAGAGCTATAATGAGATCCGTTCACTGGATGAGCAAATTGAAAATTTAAGCTATGCCAGGCAGGGAACCTCCGATGGAAACGACACTGCGAAGCTGGACACGCTCATTGCCATGCAGCTTGAGGAGACTGCGGGCATCAGCGCGTCCGGCGCGGTATCACACATCTATGAGCCGCTGAGCGAACTGCGCGCGCTGATTATCCGCCGAAGCCTGCCCAGCGGCAGCGCTGCTGGGCTTGACGAAACGATTGCAGAGCTGGAGCGGCAGAAGGAGGCGATCTCCTCCGGCATATCCGGCAGGATGAACGCAGTCACGGCGCCCTTTTCAGGGTACTTTTCACAGACCGTTGACGGCCTTGAAGAGGTTTACCGCGCCAGCGATGTCACCTCGCTCACCGTTTCTGAGATCCAGAACCCGAAAGACCCTGTGGAGTCGAGCCGTGAGGGCGTGCTTGGCAAGCTTTCGCGCGGTTTTGAGTGGTATTATGCGACGACCATTCCGGTGGAGCGTGCGGAGGAGTTCGCGGTCGGCAGTATTTTTTATCTGCGCTTTTCATATGCGATGAGCTCAGATGTAAAAGCCTCTGTCTATCATATCGGCGAGGAAGAGGGCGGCTTTGTGCCGGTGATATTCCGAGCTACGACGATTAACGCGTCCGTTCTGTCGCTTCGCTGCGAGCAGGCGGAGATCATTATGCACTCTTACTCCGGCATCAAGGTGCCGAAGGAGGCTGTGCGCGTAGTCGACGGTCAGATGGGCGTCTATTGCCTCGTCGGCATGCGGACCCGGTTTAAGCCCATCGATATTCTTTATGAGACGGATGGATATTTTATCGTCGCAGAGGACGATACTGATACGAAAAAGCTTTTTGTCTACGACGAGATCGTCGTAAAAGCCAAGGAGCTTGAGGATAAAAAAGTCGTGCAGTAGCGCGGCGCAGGTTTGCTGGTTGGTTTTGGAGGGGAGATCTTTTATGCTGTCGGAACACGTGGACAGCGGAGTTCTGCGCGAAAATGTAGCGCGCGTGCACGATTAAATCGCGGATGCGGCGCGAAACGCGGGCAGGCGCCCGGATGAGATCGCGCTTGTCGCTGTATCAAAGCTGAAGGATGCCGATACAGTGGCGGTAGCGAATCAGCTTGATTTTTTCTGCTTTGGGGAGAATCACGTTCAGGAGATCGTTCAAAAGGCGGCCGTGCATGCGTACGGAGATAAGCCGGTGCATATGATCGGCCACCTGCAGACGAACAAAGTTGCAAAAATTGTGGGCCTGTGTCCGCTGATCCAGTCGGTTGATTCCTTCCGCCTGGCGCAGGAGATCGCAAAGCGCGCCCTTGCACTGGGCATTTCGCAGGATATTCTGATCGAGGTGAATATCGGCGGCGAGGCGAGCAAATCCGGCATTTTGCCGGGAGAGCTGCGCGCCGAGCTTGAAAAAATCGCGCCGCTTGCCGGCCTGCGGGTCATGGGGCTGATGACGGTTCCGCCCATTGCCGCACGGGCGGGAGAAAATAAGCGGTATTTTGCGGCAATGCATCAACTATTTGTTGACATTGAGGCTGAAAAATACGATAATGTCAATATGGAATGCCTGTCCATGGGAATGAGCGGCGACTACTGTGACGCGGTCGCAGAGGGCGCGACGATGGTGCGCGTGGGAACTGCCATTTTCGGTGCGAGAAATTACGGCGGGCGATAAACTGCAATGGAGGATTATATACTATGGGCTTTATAGATGATTTTAAGAGATGGGCCAAGGGCGAGGATGAAGACGAAGAGGAGTACGAAGAGTTCGAGCCGCGCACACGCGAGCGCGATGAGCGCGAGCCGGCGCCGGTTGATTTTCGCCGTGGGAACAACAATAAGGTTGTGAACATTCACGCCACAACGCAGCTTTCCGTCGTGCTGGTAAAGCCGGAACGTTTTGAGAACGCGGCCGACATTGCCGACCATTTGAAGGAGAAGCGCACGGTCGTCCTGAACCTTGAGGAGACGAACAAAGACATCGCGCGCCGCCTGATCGACTTTTTGAGCGGCGTGGCGTATGCCAATGAAGGGAAGATCAAGAAGGTTGCCAATTCGACCTATATCATTACGCCGTATAATGTCGATATCCTGGGCGATTTGATTGACGAATTGGAAAACAATGGCCTGTATTTGTAATGAGATATGCTTTGCGTCGAAATGAGGTATGTGATTGCTGATCGTGCGATATACCATTAGCTCTGTTTTGCGCATTGTGCAGGGCCTTCTGTTTTTCAGGGCGCTCCTGTCGTGGCTTCCGCGCAATAGCGAGAATGTGATCACCTCGTTTATCTATCGCCTGACGGAGCCGATCCTTTATCCGATCCGACAGGCGCTGATGCGCAGCGAAAAACTCAGGTCGCTTCCGATCGATCTGTCACTTCTGATCGCATTTTTCGGCTTGGAGCTTATCGCGTCGTTGATTTATTAAGGCGCAGACGGGTCGGAGGGTCTCCGGCCCTTTTGCTGTGGCGCGCGCGTGACGCAGCGCGGTGAAAGAGAGAACGGCGTTTAAACAGCGCCTCTTAGGTGGGGAGGAAATGCCTGTGATGACCTTGCAGGAACTACAGGAGAAAAAATTTGAAAAAGCGGTTTTCGGCGGCTATGACATGGCGTCGGTTGATGATTTTCTCGATGCGCTCAGCGCTGATTACGAGGATCTTATCAAAGAAAATGCCGCGCTGAAAGCCAAGCTCAAGGTACTCGTCGATAAAATTGAAGAGTACCGCAGCGTGGACGACGCCATGCGCAAAGCGCTTTTATCCGCACAGAACATGGCCAACGAGTATATGGAAAATGCCAAGCGCGAGAGTGCGCAGATGCTCCAGTCGGCGAAGAGCGCCGCACAGGAAAAGCTCTCTTCTCTGGCGCAGGAGGTTGCCCCGGAAGAGGCGCGCCTGGCTGCGGCCAAGCGCCGCACTGCCGAGTTCCTCGATAAGGCCTCCGCACTTTTCCAGAGCGCGGGTCAGGCGGTTGAAGGGATCAGAAGCGAAGTACTTCCCGCGGCTGAAAACGAAACGTCGCAGCACAGCAGTGTGCGCGATGCCCAGCCGGCGTCCGCAGCGGAGGCGGCGGATGAAGCAGAAGTGAAGATCGAGCTTCCGGAGGTGCCGGTATCAGGCGCGCAGGATGCGCAGGAGAGCACGATTGACCTGGCCGAGTCGATGGAAAATCTCCATTTTGACGAGGATGCGCCACCTCCGCCGCAGTATGATGTGGCGGACGACGGCATGCGCTACAAAGTGTTTGAGGTGAATCTCGGCGCGCAGCAGGAAGCGCCCAAGGAAGAGCGGGGCCGTGCCGGTAAGCGCAGACGCGATAAGGCGGAGGAAGAGGACGAAGAGGATACGTTCACGCCAAAGCCGAAGTTTAATTTTGATAATCTGCGTTTCGGCCGCGATTATGACGAAGAGAATTGATTCAAATCAGCTAGCTGCTTCAGGAAGCGCCTGCCCTGGATAAGAACATGCGCGGGCGGAGGATTGCAGCATCATTATGAAAAACCTTTTACAGAAGGGATAGAACACAAATGCCTCAGGACTACAACAGCACCATTCATCTGCCAAAGACGGATTTTCCGATGCGCGCGGGCCTTCCTGCGCGTGAACCCGTAGCACTCGAACAGTGGGAAAAGGACCGCATTTACGAGACACTGATGGAAAAAAACAGCGGCAAGCCCCTTTTCGTGCTCCATGACGGCCCGCCGTATGCAAACGGCGATATCCACATGGGTCATGCGCTCAATAAGATCCTGAAGGATTTTATCGTGCGCTATAAAAACATGTCCGGTTTTCAGGCGCCTTATGTGCCCGGTTGGGACACGCACGGCCTTCCGATCGAACGCCAGGCGATCAAGGCGTATGGGCTGAACCGTGACAAGGTGTCCACGGCTGAATTCCGTTCAAAATGCAAGGAATTCGCATTAAAGCATGTCGAAAATCAGAAGAAGGGCTTTAAGCGCCTGGGCTGCATGGGCGAGTGGGATCATCCGTATCTCACGCTTACGCATGATTTTGAGGCCAGGCAGATCGAGGTTTTCGGCGAGATGGCGCTCAAAGGTTATATCTACAAAGGCTTGAAGCCGGTCTACTGGTGTCCGCATGACGAGACTGCGCTTGCCGAAGCGGAGATCGAATATCAGGACGAGCCGTGCAATTCTATCTATGTCAAATTTGCCGTTAAGGACGACAAGGGGAAGATTTCTTCCGTGATCGGCACGACTGAGAACGTCTATTTCGTCATCTGGACCACGACGACCTGGACTCTTCCGGCGAACCAGGCGATCGCGCTGAATCCTGATTTTGAATATGATTTTGTCAGGGTTCCTTCCGGTGAAATTTATATCCTCGCCAAAGAATTGGAAGAAGCCGTGCTGAAAGTCGGCGGCATCGATTCGCACGAGGTGCTCGCCACCGTGATGGGCGCTGATCTTGAATATATCGTGTGCCAGCATCCGTTTATCGCCGAGCGGGAATCTGTTGTGATCCTGGGCGATCATGTCACGCTTGAAGCGGGTACGGGCGCTGTTCATACCGCTCCCGGCCACGGCCTCGAAGACTATCAGGCCTGCATGCGCTATCCGGATGTGATCCATGAGGTCATCGTTCCGGTCGACTCCAAAGGGTATATGAACGAATATGCCGGTAAGTTTGCAGGCCTTTACTACGACAAAACCAACGCTCTGATTGTGGAAGACTTGAAGAGCACGAATTCCCTCTATGCGGTCGAAGAGATCGCGCACACCTACCCGCATTGCTGGCGCTGCAAAAACCCCATCGTGTACCGCGCTACGGAGCAGTGGTTCTGCTCGGTGGACGCGCTGAAGGATGCGGCTGTCGAAGCGTGCCATTCCATCAAATGGCTGCCCGCCTGGGGCGAAGAGCGCATGATCAGCATGATCCGCGAGCGCAGCGACTGGTGCATCTCCCGTCAGCGCGTGTGGGGCGTGCCGCTGCCGATTTTCTACTGCAAGGACTGCGGCAAAGAGCTGATCACAGCCGAGAGCATCAAGGCCGTGGCGGATCTCTTCCGTGAGAAGGGCTCGAACGCCTGGTATGAGCTCGAAGCGAAGGATATCCTGCCCGCTGGCACGGCGTGCGCCTGCGGATGTACGGAATTTACCAAAGAGACGGATATCATGGACGTTTGGTTTGATTCCGGCTCGTCACATGCAGCAGTGCTTGACGAGCGCGATTACCTGCATTTTCCTGCAGATATGTATCTCGAAGGCGGCGACCAGTACAGAGGTTGGTTCCAGTCGTCCATGCTTACGTCTATTGCATCGAAGGGTGTTGCGCCGTATAAGAGCGTTCTGACCCACGGCTGGACGCTGGACGAGGATGCGCGCAAGATGTCAAAATCGCTCGGCAACGGCGTGATGCCGCTTGACCTGATCAAGGACTTCGGTGCGGATGTGCTGCGCCTGTGGGTCGCGTCTGCCGATTACAGGCAGGATATGCGCATTTCCAAGGAAATGTTCAAGCATCTGTCGCAGAATTACCTGAAGATCAGGAATACGGCGCGCTATATCCTCGGCAACCTCGACGGCTTTGATCCCGAGAAGCATATGGTTGCATATGAGCAGATGACGGAGTTTGACCGCTGGGCGCTCATGCGTCTGAACGATCTGGTAGCGCGCGTGGAAAAAGCATATGAAGAATATGAGTATCATATCGTGACGCATTCGATTCACAATTTCTGCGTGATCGACATGTCGAACTTCTATCTCGACGTGATCAAAGACCGGCTTTACTGCGATGAGGAAGAAGGTCTTGCGCGCCGCAGTGCGCAGACGGCGATCTATCTGATCCTCGACGCGCTTGTGCGCATCATCGCGCCGATCCTCTGCTTTACGGCGGATGAGATTTGGAAGGCCATGCCGCACCGGGCGGAAGACGATGTGCGCGCGGTTGTCTTTAACGACATGCCGAAGGTGAACGACGCCTATGCGTTTGACGAGGAAAAGGCCGCCAAGTGGGATAAGATCATCGCGGTGCGCGACGATGTGAACCGCGCGCTCGAGCAGGCGCGTGCCGAGACGCGCATTGGAAAGCCGCTCGAAGCGGACGTGACCATTTCGGCCGACGCGGCAGGCGCGAAATTCCTCTCCGAATGCGGGGAGAACCTGGCCTCGCTCTTTATTGTTTCGCGCGTGCATGTTACGACGGACGATGTGGACGGGCTTGAAGGTCTGAGCCTTGGCGGAATCAAGGTAAAGATTGTACGCGCCGAAGGGGAGAAGTGCGAGCGTTGCTGGATCTATGCCGAGTCCGTTGGTTCAGATGCGCAGCATCCGCACCTATGCGCACGCTGTGCGTCCGTTGTCAAAGACTGAGCAAAGGAAAACTGCCGGGGTGCGCTTTGCGGCGCACCCCGGCTTGTGTAAAGGGGAATGGCATGACGATCCTTGCAGTGCTTGCTTCGATCGCGGTCCTGGTCGGAATTGACCGCGTGACGAAGCTGTGGACGGTTGCAAACCTCACCTTCAAAGTTCCACACGAGGTCATACCGAATGTATTCTATCTGACGTATGACGTGAATGACGGCGCCGCATACAGTATTTTGAGCGGCAAGCGCTGGTTCCTGATCGCGGTGTCGGTTGCAGCGTTCGCGGCGATGGCGTATATTTTGATCAAGCGGATGATCCGACATCCGCTCGGCTATGCGGCATACGTGCTGGTCGCGGCAGGGGCGCTGGGCAATTTCATTGACCGCGTCTTTGATCCGAATGGGTATGTGATCGATATGTTCGACTTTCGTCTGATCAATTTCGGCATTTTTAACGTGGCCGATGTTTTCATTGTGGCGGGTACGATCCTCACGGTGATTTATGTACTCTTCCTCCATGACAAAGCGGCCCAAAATGAGGAGAAGTCGCATGACGCAGACAGTCAGAGCAGCAATTGAGTGTGAAGGTGAACGCCTTGACACATATTTGAGTCTGACGGATTCAGGGCTTACGCGCAGCGCCGTCCAGCGCCTGATCGAGACGGGTGGCGTGCGTGTGAACGGCGCGCCTGTGCGCAAAAATTATCGCCTGCGCGGCGGCGAGATGATCGAAGTCACATACAGCGATCCAACGCCCGTTTCTGTTTGTGCACAGGAGATTCCGCTTGATATCGTTTTTGAGGATGCGGACCTTGTCGTTGTGAATAAACCGCGCGGCATGGTGGTCCACCCTGCCGCAGGCAATCCCGACAGAACATTGGTAAACGCGCTTCTTTATCACTGCGGAGAGAGCCTTTCCGGCATCAACGGCGAGATCCGCCCGGGCATCGTCCACCGGATCGATAAGGACACGAGCGGCCTGCTTGTTGTGGCGAAAAACGATCGCGCGCATCAGGGGCTTGCCGGGCAGATCAAAGCACATACGGCGCGCCGGGAATATTATGCGCTTGTCGTTGGACATGTGAAGGAAAGGAACGGAACGATCGATCGTCCGATCGGGCGCCACCCGACAGACCGCAAAAAGATGGCCGTCACAGAGAAAAACGCGCGCAGCGCCGTTACGCATTATGAAGTCCTTAAATGGTATCAGGGCTATACGCTCGTCAAATGCGTTCTTGAGACGGGGCGCACACATCAGATCCGTGTGCATATGGCCTCTATCGGTCATCCCGTTGCGGGGGATCCGGTGTACGGGCCGAAAAACGACCCGCTGAAGTTGAACGGCCAGTGTCTGCATGCAAAGGCATTAAGCTTTACACATCCGTTGAACGGGGAAGTAATGCGCTTTGAGACAGAGCTGCCGTCCTATTTTGCCGACGTGCTCGAAAAATTGAAGGAATGGGAATCGTAAGCATGAGTAAGTTTGATGGCGTGCTCCTCGCAAGTGATCTCGACGGCACGCTTTTATCGACAGATCACCAGCCCTCAAGGGAGAATATCGACGCAATCCGCTACTTTACCGGAGAGGGCGGCTCGTTCACCTTTGCCACAGGCAGAATGGTCAACGCTGCCGGGCTTTTTTTTGACTGCGTTGCGCTGAACGCCCCTGTCGTGGTTTTCAACGGCGCCGCGATCTATGACACAAAGCAGAAGAAAACGCTTTACGAGCTTCCACTCCCGGAGGAGGCATATGCGCTCGTGCCGGAGGTGGCGCGCCGCTTTCCGCAGATCGGGATAGAGGTGCACACGGTTGATCACTCGTATGCGTACCAGGGCGGGTTTTACACCCAGCGCCATTTTTCGATCGTGAACCTTGACTATCATCTCACTCCGCTCGAGCAGATGGAGCGGCCATGGATGAAGTTGATCCTTTCGTGCGACCCGGCTTTTCAGCAGGAGGTCGTCCGTTATATGAACGCCGATGGGCGCAGCGCACCGTATGACCTGTGCTGCTCGACGCCTTATTTTTATGAGGTGATGCGTCGCGGCGTCAACAAGGCGGTCGGCATCGAAAAACTTCGCTGCCATCTTGGTGTCGCGCCGGAGCATGTCTACACAGTGGGCGACAATGAAAACGACGTGGAGATGCTCAAGGCCTTTTATTCATATGCTGTGCGCGGCGCGTCTGCCGGCGCGCTTGCAGCAGCGCGTGAGACGCTGTCGTCCGGTAATGACGAACATGCGATCCGCGAAGTGATCGAGCGGCTCGACGGCAGATACTGAGTACGCCGGAGAGAATCTTCGTTCCGCGAACAGAAACTATAAGATATTGAACCCCCAGTCCGATCGGACTGGGGGTTCGGCGTTCTGCGCTTGGGAGGGCACAACGCTGCGCTTTCGGTCTCACGTCTTTGCGGCGGCTTTTTCACGCAGTTGCTCTTTACAGAAGGAGAGGAAAGCATCTGCAAGCGCGCTTTTTGGCCGGTTTTTCATCGACAGGATGACGCGCTTTGTCGCGAAGGAAGGCTCGTCGAGAATGCAGTACCGCAGGTGGTTGTCGTGCACGCACTCGAAC
>CAKTWY010000008.1 GCA_934630445.1 uncultured Eubacteriales bacterium | reverse complement strand
CAGATTCTAATCGACGTGCAGGATATCGGGTCCATTCCGCAGGACGCCCTGCGCAGCAAATTCGGCGTAGTGTTTCAGAATGGTTTTATTACGGAAGGAACCATTGCCGACAACCTGCGCTTTTTCCGTGAGCTGGACGATGCCGCCATCTCCCGGGCCGCCGAAGACGCCCAGGCCGAATTTATCCAGGGGCGGGAAGGCGGTATGGACGCCGAGGTCGTTGTACGCGGCAACAATTTATCCGGCGGGCAAAAGCAGCGTCTGCTGATCGGCCGGGCACTGGCGGCGAATCCGGAAATTCTGGTTCTGGATGAAGCTACCTCCGCGCTCGACTATCAAACGGACGCCAAATTCCGCCGGGCGCTTCGGCAGAATTACCGCTCGACGACAACCATCGTCGTAGCGCAGCGCATCAGTTCCCTTCGCCATGCCGACCTGATCCTGGTGCTGAACGACGGTCAGGTCATCGGGCAGGGCAATCATGCCGCTCTTCTGGAAAACTGTGAAGAATACCGTCTCATCGCCGAAACGCAGATGGGCGATGGAAAGGAAGGCGCATAATGGCTGCAAATCCCAATCTTATAGGCGGCGGACGCTATACGCGCGCCGAGGTCAGCGGCGATACCCGCCGCTTCCAGGGCAAGAAACTGAATCACAAAGCGCTGCTTTTCCGGCTTTGGAAATATCTCGGCCGGAGCAGGCTGTTGATCCTGCTTGCCCTTTTTCTATCCATCTCCGGCAGCCTCTTTTCCCTGTACGGCCCAAAGCTTTCCGGCCAGGCGATCAACGCAATCGATGTGAGCGCTGGAAAAGTCAACTTTGCCACTGTATACCGGTGCGCGGTGCTCATGGCCGTCTTTTATCTGCTGGCCGCCGTGCTCACCTACAGCCTGAATGTGGTCATGGTCCGCCTGTCCTGCAGAGTCTCCAGGCAAATGCGCCACGATGTATTTGAAAATCTGGCCGCGCTGCCGGTCAGCTATTTTGACAAATATCAGACCGGCGATATCATCAGCTCCATCACCTACGACGTCGATACGGTAAACCAGTCGCTGTCGTCGGATCTGCTGCAGATCCTGCAGAGCGTGGTGACGGTGGCAGTATCTTTTGTGATGATGCTCACCATCGCGCCAAAGCTGATCCTGGTATTTCTGTTCACGATTCCTGCCACTATTTTCTTTACGCGATGGCTCAGCCGGCGGGTCCGGCCCCTGTTCCGGAACAGGAGCGTCCAGCTGGGCGAGCTGAACGGCTTTGTGGAGGAGATGCTCAACGGCCAAAAGGATATCCGTGCCTACGGCAGGGAAAAAGCCGTTCTTGAACGCTTTGACATAAAAAACGGCGATGCTGTAAAGGCCTATACCGTTGCCGAAGCAAACGGCACTGTGACCGGGCCATCCGTCAATTTTATCAACAATATTTCATTGGCCCTGGTATGCGTCTTTGGCTCCGTGCTTTTTCTCCGCGGCGGGATCCTTTTGGGCGACCTGTCCAGCTTTGTTCAGTACTCGCGCAAATTTTCCGGACCTATCAATGAAGTCGCCAATATTATTGCAGAGCTGCAAAGCGCTTTTGCAGCTGCTGAACGCGTTTTCTCCCTGATCGACGCGCAGCCCGAGGCCGCCGACGCCCCTGAGGCCATCGTTCTCTCCGATGTCCGCGGAGACGTGGAAATGCGAAATGTGGATTTTTCCTACCGCTCGGAGCAGCCCATCATCAAAGGGCTGAATCTGCATGCTGCGCCCGGGTCGCTGACCGCCATCGTCGGGCCTACCGGCGCCGGCAAAACGACCATCATCAACCTGCTGATGCGGTTTTACGACGTCGACAGCGGTGCGATCTTCGTGGATGGCAAAGATATCCGGAATATAACGCGCGCTTCGCTGCGGCGCGCCTATACGCTGGTCCTTCAGGATACCTGGCTGTTTCATGGAACGATATTTGAAAATATTGCCTACGGTAAGCCCGGTGCCACCATGGAAGAAGTCGTTCAAGCCGCTAAAACCGCCCGTATCCACAGCTATATTTCCCGTTTACCCCAAGGGTACGACACGGTCTTATCCGACAACGGCGCCAGTATTTCCAAGGGACAGCGCCAGTTGCTCACAATCGCCAGGGCCATGCTGCTGGATGCGCATATGCTCATTCTTGACGAGGCCACCTCCAATGTCGATACGCGCACCGAGCAACAAATCCAGGCCGCCATGCGCGCCCTTATGCAAGACAAAACATGTTTCGTCATTGCACACAGGCTCTCCACCATCCGCTCTGCAGACAATATTTTGGTGCTCCAGGGCGGCCAAGTGGTTGAACAGGGCACCCATGCGTCTTTGCTGGCCGCAGGCGGTGCTTACGCAAAGCTGTACCAGGCCCAGTTTGACTCTGTCGTCTGATTTTCGGTGCTTTATCCGGCCATACACAATGATCCCCCTGCGATACGCCCGCTCGTTTGGGCGTATCGCAGGGGGATCCTGTTGTGGCATGGGTAGCTCTTCTCTGCAGGCTGAAGCCGCCTGCTCTTCCCCTGCCTCCTGCGGCTCGGGTTTTCTCAAAGGCTTTTACAATCCATACCCCACCTTAAGCGTCAGTTCAAAATGGTCGCCATCCTCGATCGGCGTGGAGTCAACCCCGGTCTGCACGCTCTGACCATCCTTGGTCAGGCACCACCACTCCTCTTTCTCCTCGTCGATCGTCTCCCCGGCGACTGTTGTAATGAAAAGGCCGTAGTCGCCCTCGACGCCCTCTGCAAGCTTTTCCGCTACGAGCGCGTCGCCCAGAAATTTCTCTTCCGTCTGGATCGTATAGGTTTTTACGCTCTGATCGCGCATCGTCACCGTCACTTCAATGTTCTTCTGCCCGCTGACGCCCGCCGGCCGCAGCTGGGTAAAAACAATCGCCAGCAGCGCCACCGCCAGGACCAACACCGCCCCGGCAATCAGCGTGCGTTTTTTCCCCGTATCCATCTTCTTCATGTCATTCATCCTTTTTCCAATTTGACTCCCATCGTTCAATTTCGCCCGTGAGCGGGTCGCTTATGCAAGTATAACATAAAGCCCGTGCCGATGCAATTCGCTTTTATCCGCAAAGTTACTGCTGCCAACAAAGACGCTGATTGGCCCGGTATCGTCAAAACAGACATAACAAAAGCGAGCGGGTAATCTTTGCCCGCTCGCTTTCATTTGCAAATCAGATGACCGGTATTCTATGCTCCGCCTGCGGCGGAGCGAGTTTCATCCGTTCGACAACAGGGAGCATCATGCGGAAAAACAGGACCAGCAGCGCCACCTCCAGCGGCAGAAGCAGGAAGTTTTTTACCGTGCTCTTGGCCAGATAGTAGTAAAATCCCTTGCCAAACTGCATCGCGCTCCACAGCGAGCCGAGGCCGATGTTGATAAACACATTGATAAACAGCTTGCAGCAGAAAATTTTGAGCACCGTGATCTTTGTACGGTAGAAAAAGAGCGCATAGGTCAGGGCGCTGAGCATCGACGTAAGCGTATAACCCGGAAAAAACGCGCCGTTCGGGTGGACAAAATACCCCAGGATATCGCCCGCGAAACCGGTGACAAGCCCCACGACAGGGCCGTAGATCATACAGCCGAGCGCCTTGACAAAAAAACTGAAGTAGATACGCAGATTCTCCCCCACTGGGATGAACATCGAGCTTATCACAAAGTCGAGCGCCATAAACAGCGCCGCCACCGCAAGGATACGGATATTGGACAGCTCGCCCGCCGCACACCGCCAATAGGCCGGTGAGAACGGCGTTTTGAAAAATCGATCGGGAGCCTGGATGCTTTTTGACATAAAAATACCTCCTCTTTCCAAAAGTAAAGTAGCAAACCGCGCAGCTACAGAAAGAGAAGGCAATGTTCCCTTTGTAGCAGTGGGATGCGGGCTGTGCACCGCAAGCCGAAGCTTTTCGTCCGCCTGACAACTCCCCGTTCAGACGGCACTTGACGCGCAAAACCCTACTCTGCTTTTATGAGTGCATTATAGCACCGCCTGCGTCAAATTGCAAGCGGTGTATTTTTGTTATACCCGGTGACGGACATCTTTGCAACAGGGGTCTGCAGCTCGTCGTACACCTCAACGTCATAATAGCTGATGCGCCGGCTCTGTGAGCGGCGGACAGCTTTGGCATAAAGCACCTTTCCGCGTGCGGCATTCATAAAGGAAATGCTGCATCCGATGGAGACGATATAACTCCCGGAAGAATTGGAAGCCACGGCGAATGTAAAATCTGCAAGCGTAAAAATCGCCCCGCCCTGCGGCGCGCCGCCCGCATTCATATGCGCGGGTGTGAGCGCCATCCTGCAGACGGCGCCGCCGTCCTCATCCACCTGCTCGATCTCAATGCCCATATTCGAAGCAAAGACATCTTTTTTAAAAAATGCGCGGATCCTCTCAATCGGTAACACAAAAAATCCCCTTTCCAATCAAAACACAAGTTGGATCAGCACCATGTAAAGCGCTGTCGCGCCAAAAATACTGATGAGATTGTTGCGCCGCCACACGTGCAGCGCTACTGTCGCACAAACGGCAATTGCTTCCGGCAGGCCAAAGGGCGATGCGCGCAGGTCGACGCCTTTCAGGCAATAGACCACCAGCATGCCGATCATCGCCGGCGGCAGGGCGCGGCCGAGGTACACAATGAACTTCGGCGCGCGGGCGACATCCGAAAAAAACACAAACGGCAGCACCCTTGTAAAAAGCGTGACCGCTGCGAGCACCGCGATGACGGCAAGAGACATCCCGACAGACAGCGTCATGCCTCTCCCTCCTTTTCAAAGCCGTTTTCGATCGGCCGGCGGAAAAAGAGCATTCCTGCAAGGATCGTGAGCATAGCCGGGAGAAGGAACGCCTCCGCGCCAAAAAGCACGCGGCAGGCCGCCGTCGCTGCGACGCCGACAAGCGCGGGGAGATGATTTTTGGATGTGAGCCACTGCTCAGTAAAGATCACAGTGAAAAGCGCCGTCATTGCAAAATCGATCCCCGTGGAATCAAACGATAAAAGAGCACCCGCGACAGCGCCGATCACAGACCCCGCCACCCAATAGCACTGGTTGAGAAGCGCGATCAAAAAGAAAAACCAGTTTCGGTCGACCCCTTCCGGCGTCTTGATGGCGCAGAGCAGTGAATATGTCTCGTCCGTGAGCGAAAAAATCATGTACGGCTTTTTCGCCCCCATGCCCTGGAACTTATCGAGCATGGACAGGCCGTAAAACACGTGGCGGACATTGACCATGAGCGCCATGAGCGCGACGTTTATAAGGCTCACACCCGGCGCAAAAAAGTTCACCGCGATAAACTGAAGGCTGCCGGCATAAACCGTTGCGCTCATCAGCAGTGCCCAGAAAAAAGCGTACCCCTTTTCTTCAAAAAGCATACCAAAAGCGACGCCGATAAACAAATATCCAACAAGCACTGGAATCGTACAGGGAAAGGCCGCTTTCAGCGCCCGCGCGATTTTTTGCATCTGTAAAACCTTCGCTCCTTCCGGCGGCGGAATCCAGCTGCATTCCGGGCATGTTCCGGCCGACAAAGGGGCTGCTGCAAGGCGGGCGGCCAAAGTGGACCACCCCTCTGCAACAGCCCTGATCTAAAAACAGCCTGCAGCTGTTTTGACGCGTATGCACGGCGACAGCCCGCAAGGACCGGGCGCGCGCGAATAAAATCATGTTTTATACGCATGCGCGGCGGTTGCCCGCAAGGGCGAGGCGCGCGAATGAAATCAAAGTTTTTTATTGCAGCGCAATAAAAAATACGTCAGTTGCTTTCCACCTCGACAAGATTGCGCGCCTCGTCAAACGCAAGCGGGATCACGCTTGAGCGGGTATACTTGAGCATATTGTTCAGGCGTGTACGCTCGTCGTCCGAAAAGAAGATGTAAGAGGCGCCCTCTTTCTTCGCTCGCCCCGTTCTGCCGATGCGGTGGAGATAATACTCATTGTCCAGCGGAACGTCGTAATTGATGACGACGTCGATATCGCTCACGTCGATGCCGCGCGCGGCGACGTCGGTCGCGATGAGGATATCGATCTTTCCCGCGCGGAAATCCGCCATGATTTTATTGCGCATGGACTGATTCAGATCGCCGTTCAGGCACTGGGCTGAAAAGCCGCGGCGCGCGAACTCCTCCTGCAGATGCACGGTGGTGTGCTTGGTGTTGCAGAAAACGATCGCCTTTTTATAATCGCGCTGCCGGAGAAGCTCCAAAAGATCCGGAAGCTTCTGACTGCCGACGCTTTTCAGACTGTATTGGACGATCTTCGGCTCATTGTCCTTAACCGGGCGGACGATAATCTCCTCCGCGTCGCGCTGATACAGCCAGCCGATATCCATCACTTCGCGGGAAATGGTGGCCGAAAACATGACCATCTGGTTCTGCTTGGGCAGGCGGTCGAGGATCTTGCGTACGTCTTTGAAAAAGCCCATGTCGAGCATTTCGTCCGCCTCATCGAGCACGGCGATCTTCACCTTGTCAAGGCGAATGGTCCGGTGGCTCATATGATCGAGCAGGCGTCCGGGCGTCGCGACCACGACCTGCGCGCCGCGCTTGAGCGCCGCGACCTGCGGCTGCATCGGTCTGCCGCCGTAGATTGCAGTGATCTTGATCTCCGGCTTAAACTGCGCAAGCGAACGAAGTTCCTCGCAGATCTGCGTGGAAAGCTCGCGCGTGGGACAGAGGATCACCGCCTGCGGAAACGGCACTGCGGGATCGATCTTTTCCACGATGGGGATGCCGAACGCGCAGGTCTTGCCCGTTCCGGTGGGCGCTTTTGCGATCAACTCGCGCCCTTCCATCATCAGGGGGATGGCCTTTTCCTGAATTTCGGTCATTTCGGTAAAGCCCATTTTTTCGACTGCCTGCAAAACTTCAGGGGATAAATTAAAGTCGCTGTATTTCATCATTGCTTAAACGTTCCCTCTACCTTTCCGTTCCGATAAAGAAAAGCGCGACAGTGCCCGGACCGGAATGCGCGCCGATCACGGGATCGACATAATTGATGACGATCTCCTTCACGCCGAATTTTTTGCGCACAAGATCCGCCACATATTCCGCATCTTCCATACAGTCGCCATGTGTGATATATACGGTCTGATGGCCAGGCTCGATCGCTGTCTGTTCCATATGGGCGACAAGCGCGTCAAGCGAATTTTTGCGCCCGCGCACCTTGGCCACCGGAACAAGGTGCCCTTCGTTGTCGACATGCATAACAGGCTTGATACCGAGCACCGTACCGGCGAGCGCCGTTGTGGCGGAAATGCGTCCCCCGCGCTTTAAGAAGAACAGATCGTCGACCGTAAACCAGTGGCAGAGGTTGAGACGGTTATCCAAAAGCCACTGATACACTTCCTCGATCGAGCGCCCCGCCTCGCGCATGCGTGCGGCGTATGTCACAAGCAGACCTTCGCCCAGAGAGGCGGCGAGCGTGTCGACATCATAAATTTTGCGCTCGGGGTATTTTTCCCGCATCTCTTCAAGCACCATGTGCCCTGTTTGATACGTGCCGCTGAGACCGGAAGAAAAGCCGATATATAAAATATCCTTGCCGCTGCCGAGAAGCGATTCAAAAAGCCCGGTGCACACATCACGGTTGATATGCGAGGTGGTGATCTTCTGCCCCGCGCGCATCATGGTATAAAACTTTTTAATGTCCGTGACCTCGCCTTTGACATAGCTGTAATATTCCCTGTCTCCGACGAGAAACATAAGCGACAGGATGTGCAGGCGATACTTCTCAACGAGCGTTTCGGGCAGGTTCGCGGAGGAATCGGTGATGATTTCAAAATTCATTTCTTCACATACTCTCATTTTTTCATTTTCTGCATTATTTTTAAAGCATCAATTGATTAAATTATACCATAAATCCCTTTTTTATCAAGCCTTTTCCTTATCCGGCCTCAAAAACTGCACAGCGTTTTTTCCCGGAATTTGTAGAATATAGCTGTAAAGTATGGTAAAATAATCTCAAAATGAACGCAAGCGTCCATTTTGTATACGGGAGCAGGTTGCCGCCGATTGCGGCGGCTCAGAGTATGCGACCGGGAAGTGAATTCCCGGTCGTATGATGGATTCAGTGCCTGCGGGCACAGGCTTTTTGTGGTATAATATCCGCAGCGCGGATATTATACCACGCGCATGTCGTCTCGCTGAGGCGACACACTAAAATAAAGGTACAAATTTCTGCGGGGTGTCACCATGACTGAAAAAGAAAAATCACATGTCGGCATGCTTTATCAGCCCGGCGATCCCGAGCTTTCTGCAGACCGCGACGTCACTGTAAAAAAACTGTACGACTACAACAATCTGCATCCGCTCGAGCGCGATACGCGCCGGAACGCTATACGTGAATTGCTGGGTAAAACGGGCGATAACTGCGTTGTGGAACAGCCGTTTTTTTGTACATACGGATACAACACCACAGTAGGCGACAATTTTTTTCTGAATGTCAACGGCAAACTCATGGACAGCGGGAAAATCACGATCGGCAACAATGTCTTTATCGCCCCCAATGTCTGCATCATTACGGAAGAACACGCGATGGATGTGGAGCAGCGGGCGGCAGGACTGGAATACGCATATCCTGTCACAATCGGCGACAATGTCTGGATTTGTGCCGGCGCCATCATACTGCCGGGTGTGACGATCGGCGCAAACAGTGTGATCGGAGCGGGCAGCGTTGTTACAAAGGACATCCCGCCGAACAGTTTGGCTGTTGGGAATCCCTGCAAAGTCATACGCACGCTGTAATTGCCTATTCATTATTGATGCCGCTTCGATCCGATCCTCCTTTTTTCGCCGCACATGAGGCTGATGCCGGTCGCGGCGCCTCAAAGGATAGAGCCATGAAGCGAATGCACAGCAATATGGGCTCCGGTGCGCAAAACCGCAGCGTCCAAGCGCGCGGTTTGATTTCTGCCCGCGCCGCTTTTCAGCTAATTTTCAGAAAGAGAGATGTGCCATGCCGCAGACAGACCGCCGTGTATATGCCGACGTCATCCGCATCAGCGCGACTCTTGCCGTAATCGTTCTGCACATGGCGGCAGGGGTGTTCTACGCCTTCCCGGTCGGGAGCTTTCCCTGGCAGACGCTCAATTTTTACGACTCGCTCGTGCGCGTGGCCGTGCCCCTTTTCGTGATGCTCAGCGGGTCGCTGATGCTCTCTCCCGCGCGGAATGTCAGCATCTCCAGGCTTTTTACCAAGAACATGCCGCGCCTTCTCGCTGCCCTCCTGTTCTGGGGGCTTGCGTACGAGGCGTACCCCATCCTGAAAGCTGTCTTTGCAGAGGGTATTTATGACGTGCCCGGCGTCTTCTCCGCGTTCAGGAGGGTCCTCTCGGGCGATGTGCATTTTCACCTGTATTATCTATTCATTATTCTCGGGCTTTACCTTGTCACGCCGGTGCTGCGCGTGTTCACAGCCAACGCCGGCAGGCGCATGGCGCAGTATTTCCTCGTCGTGAGTTTTTCCGCCACAGCCGTGTCGTTTTTTTCTGAGCTCCTGCCGGATCTTCCCGTGTTAGCGCTTCTGGCGGATATCCGCGTCGGCGTTGTGACGGGTTTCGTCTTCTACTATATGCTCGGCTATTACATCGACCGGTACGGCCTGACGCGTATCGTACGCTATGTGCTCTACTGCATGGGCATACTGGGGTTTGCTTTCACCTTTTTTGCGACGGGGATCGTCTCAATTCTCACTGGAGAGCTGGTAACCGATTTTTACAATGGGCTGACGCCGAACGTCATGCTCTCCTCCGCTGCGGCGTTCGTTTTTATAAAAAACAGATGCGCCAGACGTGAGCCGTCGGCCCGTACTGCGGCAGCGCTCGCGCGCGTGTCGAACCTCTGCTTCGGCGTTTATCTGGTTCATGACTTTTTTATCATGCTCCTGCGCGAGTGCGGCCTCACGCCGCTCTCCTTCCCGCCCATATTTTCCGTTCCGGTCCTGTCGCTCGCCGTCTGCCTTGCGGCCTTTGCCGTCTCCTGGGCGCTGTCAAAGATTCCGTTCGTCAACCGGTACCTTGTTTAAGAATGCGCTCCTCCAAGCCCCGGTCCTGAAGGACCGGGGCTTTTTCGGTTCGTTCCTTTCCCGTGTCCGGCGCATGTTTGCCCCCCTTGCGCCATATGTATGAAAGAGAAAAAGGGGGAATCAACGATGATGACATGGATCTGGCTGTGCCTGATGCTCGCAGCCGTCGTATGCGGCATTCTCACCGGACGCGCCGGCGCGCTCGCCGCGGCGCTCACCTCCGGCGCAGGCGATGCGGTAGGGCTGTGTTTATCCATTACAGGCATCTTATGCTTCTGGTCGGGCCTGATGGAGGTCATATCCGAAAGCGGCCTTTCCTCGCGCATCGCGCTGCTTTTCCGCCCGGTGCTGCGGCGGCTCTTCCCGAAAAGCGCGCGCGACCGTGAGGCATGCGACGCCATCTCTGCCAACATCACGGCGAACCTGCTCGGCCTTTCCAACGCCGCCACGCCAATGGGCCTGCGCGCGGCGGCGCGCATCCACGAACTCACCGGCGGCGGCGCGCGCGCATCGGATGAGCTGGTCGCTTTTGTGGCGATCAACACGGCCTCCCTGCAACTGATCCCCTCGACGCTCGCGGCTGTGCGTGCCTCCCTCGGCGCGCGCAGCCCCTTCGACGTGCTGTTTTGCATCTGGTTCGCCTCTGCGCTCTCTGTCCTCACTGCCGTCTTTTCCGCACGGCTTATGGCACGCCTGTCAAAAAAGCGGGGCGCTTTATGCAGACGCTGATCGCGCTCCTCGTTCCGGTCATTGTGTGCGCGGCGCTCCTCTACGGCGCGTTTCACGGCGTGGACGTGTTTTCTGTCTTTCTCACAGGCGTGCGCAAGGGCCTTTCGACCGTGCTGGCCATCCTGCCGACCATGATCGCCATGCTCACCGTTATCACGATGCTGCGCGCCTCGGGCGCGGTCGACCTTTTTTCCCACGCGCTCGCGCCGTTTTTTGCGCTGTTCGGTATTCCTGAGGCGTGCGCGCCGCTGACGCTGCTCAAACCGATCTCCGGCGGCGGCGGTCTTGCGCTTGGAACGGAGATCATGCGCACTTACGGCGTGGACAGCTATGCCGGGCGCGTCGCCGCAGTCATGCTCGGTGCGTCGGAGACAAGCGTATATACGATATCGGTCTACTTCGGCGCAGTAAAAGTCAGCGACATCCGCTACACGCTCTTCTGCGCCCTTTGCGCAGATGCGGTGGCGTTTGCCGCCTCAGCGCTCGCAGTGCGGCTGTTTTTCTAGCGTGTGCTCCAACTTTCGGGCCGCGAGTTGGCAAAAACCTTTACTTTTCTTCTGTTTTGCGATACAATAATGGCTATTAACGGCCGTTCCTTTACCAGTTTGAGGAAAGCGGCCTTTCCGTCTCGTTATTTTATCAGGAACAGGAGCACAAACATGCAGCTGTCAGAGCTTTTCAGGACGAAAAAAGTCGTCTATTCATTTGAAATCTTCCCGCCCAAGCGCGACAGTTCCATCCGCACGATCTACGACACGCTCGACGGTCTTTACGGCCTGCAGCCGGACTTCATCAGCGTGACATACGGCGCGGGCGGGAACACGGCCGACACCTCGACAGCCGACATCGCGTCGATCATCAAAAACAAATACAATATTGAGCCGCTCGCGCACCTGACGTGCCTGACTTCGACCCGCGCCGATGTGGACGCGGTCTTAAAACGCCTGCGCGCGGATGGGGTTGAGAATATCCTGGCTCTCCGCGGCGACGAGAACCCGAACGCCGCACGCAAAGACGATTTTCTCCACGCGAGCGACCTTGCCGCCGTGATCCGCGACGCGGGTGGGTTCGACATCTGCGGCGCGTGCTATCCGGAAGGGCACCCCGCGAGCCGCGACCTTGAGAGCGATATTGAGACGCTGAAATACAAGGTGGACGCGGGTATATCCCACTTCATCAGCCAGCTTTTCTTCGACAATGCGGATTTCTATAACTTTATGTATCACTTTCACGCGGCGGGGCTCGATGTGCCGGTCGAGGCGGGCATCATGCCTGTGACAAACCGCAAGAGCATCCAGCGCATCGTATCGCTGTGCGGCGCCAGCCTGCCGAAAAAGTTTATCCGCATCATGACAAAATACGAGAACGACCCCGAAGCGCTGCGCGACGCTGGTATCGCCTACGCGACGGAGCAGATCATCGACCTCGTTTCAAACGGCGTGCGCGGCATCCATCTGTACACGATGAACAACCCCTTCGTCGCGCGGCGCATCACGGAAAACGTCGGCTCCATCATCCGCAGCCTGAACAAGTAGGGGGGCATATGGAGCTGACACTTTCCTCCCCCTTTGATTACCGCGAGGCGTACCCTTACCTCGGTATCCGAGGCACGCCCGGTCAGGCGGTCGAGGCGCTGACGCGCGAATGCGCGCGCAAGCTGACCGGGGCTGCGCGGCCGCAGGGGGTATACCGCGTCTTTGCGCTCGACGGGATGGCGCTTCGCGCGACGACGCTCGTCTTCGAAGGGGAAGATATCAAAAAGCACCTTGCCGGATGTCACGCGTGCCTCCTTTTCGCAGTAACGCTCGGCGCTGCGGCGGACGAGCTGATTCGTGCCGCGCAGGTGGACGATATGGCCGCGGCTGTGACGCTCGACGCATGCGCCTCGCGCTACCTCGAAGCGCTCTGCGACGACTGGTGCGCGCGCCTGCGCGAGACGTTTTCTTCTGAAGGCGAGCTGCTCACGACATTTTTAAGCCCCGGCTGCGGCGATCTGCCCATGGAGCTGCAAAGCGGCGTGCTCACGCTCCTCGACGCCGGCCGTCAGGCCGGCATCACGGCGACATCCTCGCAGATGCTCCTGCCGCAGAAGTCGCTCACAGGTGTGATCGGCCTCCATCACGGCGGCGGCGAAGGTCTGACGCGCAGCTGCACGCACTGCAGCTTTGCGCCCCGGTGCGCATACCGCGGCAAATGCAGATAAGGTGCCGGACCGCCCGGCCAATCCAATGCAAAGGACGGTACAGAATATGAAACTCGATCTGACAAACTTCCTTCTCCTCGACGGCGGCATGGGCACCATGCTGCTGAAGGCCGGCATGCCGCTCGGCACGCTGCCGGAGAGCATGAATCTCACGGACGCGGCGCTTGTCGAGTCCATCCACAGGGCCTATATCGGCGCCGGAGCCGAGGTCGTGTATACGAATACCTTCGGCGCGAACCGCAAAAAACTGCACGGCCGGTACGACGCGGCGGAGCTTGTGCGCGCGGGCGTCGCGTGCGCAAAGCGGGCCTGCGGCGGTACGAAGGCGCTCACAGCCCTCGACGTCGGGCCGCTGGGCGAGCTGCTGGAGCCGGCGGGCCTTCTCACCTTTGACGAAGCGTACGAATGCTTCTGCGAGGTGATGGAAGCGGGAAAAGACGCCGACCTTGTCGTGATCGAGACGATGACGGACCTTGCGGAGCTGCGCGCGGCCGTTCTCGCCGCGCGGGAGACCTCTGACCGGCCGATCTTCTGCACGATGACGTTCGACGCGTCGGGGCGCACCTTTATGGGCGTCACGCCCGAGTGTATGGCTGTCACGCTCGAGCATTTCGGCGTTTCGGCGATCGGCCTGAACTGCTCTCTCGGGCCGGACGAGGTGCTGCCCATCGTGCAGCGCATCCTTGCCTCGACGGCGCTGCCGGTGATCGTCAAGCCGAACGCAGGCCTGACCGACCCCAAAACCGGCGTTTACAGCATCTCGCCCGAGGCGTTTGCCGCCTCGATGGAAAAGCTTCTGGACCTCGGCGTGACGATCATCGGCGGCTGCTGCGGCACGTCGCCGGAATATACCGCGGCCCTGCGCACGCTCCTCACCGGACGGCGCCCCGCCCCGCGGCCCTGCGCCCCGCTCGCGGCAGTGTGCAGCGCGCACACCGTGGTGCCCTTCGACCGTGTGCGCGTGATCGGTGAGCGCATCAACCCGACCGGCAAGAAGCGTTTTAAGGAAGCGCTCATCGCGGGCGATATGGACTACGTCCTCGAGCAGGGCATCGACCAGTGCGACGCGGGCGCGGACATTCTCGACGTCAATGTGGGCCTGCCGCAGATCGATGAGCGCGAGACGATGCTCGAGGTGGTGCGCGGCCTTCTCTCCGTCGTATCCGCGCCTTTGCAGATCGACTCGACAAAGCCGGAGGTCCTCGAGGCGGCGCTGCGCCTCTATCCCGGCCGCGCGATCGTGAACTCCGTCAACGGCGAACAGGGCGTTCTCGATCAGCTTCTGCCCATCGTCAAAAAATACGGCGCGTGCGTGGTCGGCCTCACGCTGGATGAAAACGGCATTCCTGACACAGCGGAAGGGCGCGTGGCGATCGCGCGGCGCATCGTGCGCGCCTGCAAAAAATACGGCATTCCCCGCGACTGCATTTTGATCGACTGCCTGACGCTCACTGTTTCCGCCGCTCAGGAGAGTGCGCTGGTGACGCTTGAAGCGATGCAGCGCGTCAAGGAAGAGCTGCATGTAAAAACGGTGCTCGGCGTGTCGAATGTGTCCTTCGGCCTGCCGCAGAGAGAGCGGCTGAACGTCGCCTTCCTTTCCCTGGCGATCGCAAGCGGCCTTGATTTTGCGATCATCAACCCGAATTCGGAAGCGATGATGGCGGCGCTGGCAAGCTGCGCCGTTCTCACCGGCGAGGATGCGGGCGCGGCGCGCTACATCGCCAAATATGCCGACGCCGCCGCCCCCGCGGCAGTGAAAACCGCGCCGCGCACGCTGCGCGACGCGGTGCTGCTCGGTATTGCGGACGAGGCAGGCGCGCTCGGCCGCGCGGCGCTTTCCGACACCGATGCGATGGATATCGTCAATCAGACGCTCATCCCCGCGCTCGACGAGGTCGGCGCGCGTTTTGAAGCGGGCAAGCTTTTCCTCCCGCAGCTGCTCAGCGCCGCGCAGGCGGCACAGGCGGCGTTTGAGCCTGTCAAAGACGCGCTCGCACACTCCGGCGGGGCGCGCATCTCACGCGGAACGATCGTCATCGCGACCGTCAAGGGCGATATTCACGACATCGGCAAGAATATCGTCAAGGTCATTTTGGAAAACTACGGCTACACGATGATCGACCTCGGCCGCGATGTCGCGCCGGAGGCCGTTCTGCGGGCGGTGCGCGAAAGCGGCGCGCGCCTGGTCGGCCTGAGCGCGCTGATGACGACCACCCTTTCCAGCATGGAGGATACCATATCCCTTTTAAAGCGCGAAGCGCCCGGCTGCAAGGTGATGGTCGGCGGCGCGGTGCTCACCGCGCAGTACGCGCGCTCCATCGGAGCGGACTACTACACGAAAGACGCAAAAGCTTCCGCCGACGCGGCGAAGGAAGTGTTCGGCGGCTGACACGCGCTTTGTCGTCTTATTTGATCTTTTTGCAGATGGCAAACGCCGGAATACACAAAAGCGCCCATAAAAGCGTATAGGGCAGGCAGATCTGCCCGGCGAAATTGAATTTGTTTTTCGAATAGTTCCAAACCTTCTTCTTCATCACGCCGTTTACAAGCACGCCTGCGCACAGCTCCACCGTGGTGATCGCCCCCGCGCCGCACAGGCAGCGCGCCAGAAGGCTTTTCTTTTTCATGGACCGCTCAATTTCAAACAGCGCGAGCATGGAGATGCCGCCCGCGGCAGACATGCTCGCATCTGTTTTTCCGCGCCATAAAAGCTCGATGAGCGGATAGGCCGCTGCGCCCACGGCGCATGCTTTCCAATGGCTTTTCCCGATTTCCAAGGCCATATTCCCCCTTTTGAAAGCATCCTCCCCCTTTCCCGGCATTTTCATACCAAATTTCTCTCGATGGTCTGGTGAATTTTGATGCAGCTTACAATTATGAGTTTTAACCTCAAGCGGAACGCGATCGGCTTTGGGAAAAATGCCTGGAAGCACCGCCGCGAGGACGCAGCGGCGCTGATCCGTTCCCTCTCTCCCGCCATTGTCGGCACGCAGGAGCTGACGCCCGGCATGCTTGCGGATATGAAAAGCCTCCTTCCGGAATATGCCGTGTGCGGAAGCGGGCGCAGCAAAAAACGACTGGGCGAGCACAGCGCGATCTTTTATAAGCGCGAGCTGTTCTCCCTCGTCTATGACCGCACCTTCTGGCTGTCCAAAGCACCCGACCGTCCGGGCAGCCGCGCGTGGTTTGAGCTCGTTCCGCGCGTCTGTACACACTGCGTGCTAGAGGCAAATGCGCCCGGCGCGGCGCGCCTGAGCGTGTACAACACGCACCTCGACCACTTGAGCTCGCTGGCGCGCATCAATTCGCTGAGGCTCATCCGCGACAGCATTTTGGCCGACGCGGCCAGGCATCATGCGCCGACCGTTCTGATGGGCGACTTCAACGCCGCGCCCGGGAGCGCGGCGCTTCGCGCCTTTGAGGAGAGTGAGCCGCAGCGGCGCGGGCTTTTCATGACCAATTCGTACAACCTGCTCGTCCAGTCCGACCCGGCGGAATGCCGCAGTTATCACGGTTTCCGCGGGAAAACGTTCGGAACGCCGATCGACTATATCTTCACATCCAAAGAGATCGGCATCGACGAAATCGCGCTCGACCGCACGTGCGGCTCCACCGGGTACCCCTCCGACCATTATCCCGTGGTCGCGCGCATCACCATCGCTTAAAAGCTTGTAAATCAGTTGCAATCGCCCGACAATGATGGTAAAATGGATTAGAAATTGTGCCGAAAGGATTGTTTAACATGGCCGACGATAAAAAGCTTGTCAGCGAGATCACGCCGATGGACGTGGATTTCGCGCAGTGGTACACCGATATCGTGAAAAAGGCCGAGCTCATCGATTATTCGAGCGTGCGCGGCTGTCTTGTTTTCCGACCGTACGCGTACGCGATCTGGGAGAATATCCAGCACGGTCTGGACGCGAAGTTCAAAGAGACCGGGCATGAGAATGTATATATGCCGATGTTTATCCCCGAAAGCCTCCTGCAGAAGGAGAAGGACCACGTGGAAGGCTTCGCGCCCGAGGTCGCCTGGGTCACGCACGGCGGCAGCGAGAAGCTGCAGGAGCGCCTGTGTGTGCGTCCGACGTCGGAGACGCTTTTCTGCGATCATTACGCGCACATCGTCAAGTCCTGGCGCGACCTGCCCAAGCTCTACAACCAGTGGTGCAGCGTCGTGCGCTGGGAGAAGACGACGCGCCCCTTCCTTCGCTCGCGCGAATTTCTCTGGCAGGAGGGGCACACCGTGCACGAAACGGCCGAGGAAGCGCGCGCGGAAACGCTGCGCATGCTCGATATCTATGCCGATTTCTGTGAGAAATATCTCGCCATTCCGGTGGTAAAGGGCCGCAAGACTGACAAAGAGAAGTTTGCCGGCGCGCTGGAAACATACACCATCGAGGCAATGATGCACGACGGCAAGGCCCTTCAGTCGGGTACGAGCCATTATTTCGGCGACGGGTTCTGCCGTGCGTTCGGCGTGCAGTTTGCCGACCGCAACAACAAACTCGCCTATGCGCATGAAACGTCCTGGGGCGTATCGACGCGTCTGATCGGCGGCATCATCATGACGCACGGCGACGATTCCGGCCTCGTGCTTCCGCCGCGCATCGCGCCGACGCAGCTTGTGATCATCCCCGTGGCAATGCATAAGGAAGGCGTGACCGAAAAGGCGCAGGAGGTCTACAACACGCTTGCAGAGGCGGGCGTGCGCGTCAAGATCGACCTTTCCTCGCAGTCTCCGGGCTGGAAGTTTGCCGAATACGAGATGAAGGGCATCCCCCTGCGCCTCGAGCTCGGGCCGCGCGATATTGAAAAAGGACAGTGTGTGCTTGCACGCCGCGACACGGGCGAGAAGTACTTCGTTCCCCTCGAAGAGCTTGAAACACGCGTTTTCGAGCTGCTGGAGGAGATTCAGCAGCACCTTTATGACAAGGCGCTTCAGAACCGCGTCAACCGCACCTTCACGGCGAAAAGCCTCGACGAGATGGTCGAGATCCTGAAAGTCAAAACGGGCTACATCAAGTCCATGTGGTGCGGCGACCTCGCCTGCGAGGAGAAGATCAAGGAAGTGACCGGTATGCCTTCGCGCTGCATGCCCTTTGAGCAGGAGCATATCGGCGACGTATGCCCCGTCTGCGGCAAAAAGGCCGACAAGATGGTCATTTGGGGCATTGCATATTAAAAAGTTCCGTATGGGCGCGCTGCGAGAGGATCGCAGCGCGCCCTTGCGATCTGTTTTGCACACTTTGTCGAAACAACGATTGATTTTTGTAAAAAAATGAAGTAACATGAAAGAAACGGCCCATCAAATGGATTGTGAGGTAACACTATGGCGATCTTTGGTAAAAAAAATACGTCTGCTCCGGAAGCGCCAAAAGAAGCTGCGGATACTCCCTCCTCCGTCAACAGCAATCGCGTCCGTTGTCTGGAGCATCTGCAGCGCGTACTTGCAGCGTCCGGCGCACGGCGCAAGGGCGCGGTGCTCAAGCTGTATCTTGAAAACTTCAAGCAGCTGAACGACACGTTTGGCTACGATTACTGCGAAAAGCTGCTCGAAGAAATTTCCGCATACCTGAGACGGGCGGCCGGATGCGAAGTTTACCGGTATATCGGTGTGGAGTTTATTCTCATTCTTGAGGATGCGAGTTTTGCACAGGCAAACGAACTGGCCGAAACGATTCTGGAGCAGTTCTCCCATGTATGGAAGATCGGCGATACGGACTGCCTGTGCTCGGTGCAGATCGGCCTGTGCGCCTATCCCGGCGTCGCCGCTTCGGCAGAGGATATGATCAAGTGCCTTGACCGCGCCGTGACCGAAGCTGCGGCGCACGGTCCGGATCAGATCGCGGTTTATGACAGCGAACTTGACGCCAAATTTGCCCGCCGGCAGGCGATCGCCCTGTCCTTAAAAACCGCGCTCGAAAAGGATGAGATCGAGATCCGCTATCGTCCGACATATTGCCTGCCGAAAAAGCAGTTCACGCGCGCGGAGTTTTATATGCGCGTGTTTGTCAAGGGCGTGGGGCTTGTCGGCTCGGCGGAATTTATCCCCATTGCGGAGGACTCCGGCCAGATCCGCGCCATCCAGTACTATGCACTGGAGCATGTATGCAGCACGATCGCAGAGCTGCTCGCAGCCGGCAAGGAGTTTGAATCGATCGCCCTGCCCGTCTCGCCTGTGCTCTTTCTGCAGGAGGACTTTCTCGACGAGGTGCGCCGCCTCAAGGAGCAGTATCACATTCCCGACGGCAAGCTCGCGCTGGAGATCCGCGAAAGCGTACTTACGACCGCGTACTTAAATATCAACATCGTCATGCAGGTGCTCTCCGACATGGGCGTGGAGCTGATCTTGAACGACTTTGGTTCCGGGTATTCCGGCATCAGCAGCATTCTTGAGCTTCCGGTGAACGTTCTCAAGCTCGAGCGTATGTTCGTCTGGCAGCTTGAAACGAACCCGCGCGCCGGCGTCGTGATCGACGGGCTCATCCATATCGCGAAAAATCTCGGTCTCAAGCTCATCGCCGAGGGCGTCGAGACGGAAAATCAGATTCAAAAGCTCGCTTCGTTCGGCTGCGAGTATGAGCAGGGCTTCTACTATGCTCCAACGGTGGAAAAGTCGCTCCTGATGCAGATCTTCGGCAGCGAAACCGCCGATATATCCGACCTGATCACGATGGAAAAAGAAAAGATGGTTCCGCCGGCCAAGCGGTAACGGTGTCAGAAGCGGCAAAATGAAAAAGCGCCTGTTGCCGCCTTATCCATAGCCTTTCTCCCGGAAGGGAAAGCGCTTTTGGCTGCACGGCCTCATACTGAAAAGGTCCTGGGGTGCTGCATCTCATTTTGCAGCACCCCTTCCGCTTGCGAAGATCCGTTTTTTCG
The DNA here is from genome assembly GCA_934630445.1 of uncultured Eubacteriales bacterium. GTDB lineage: Bacteria > Bacillota > Clostridia > Oscillospirales > Butyricicoccaceae > CAKTWY01. The sequence continues at coordinate 8,222 of CAKTWY010000008.1, read as the reverse complement.
GGTATGATAAATCCAGAACAATACAACATGCATGTGTATCGTTCAGCCATCCCATTCCACACGCTTTGACGGAAAGGAAGAACCCTCTGATATGAACGAACCCCTTGTCAGCATCGTCGTTCCGGTATACAACGCCGCCCCCCATCTCGCCCACTGCATCCGCAGCATCCTGCGCCAGCGGTATGAAAACCTCGAGATCCTCCTCGTCGACGACGGCAGTGATGATGTGAGCCTCCCCATCTGCGACATGTACGCGCGCACGGACCGGCGCATCACGGTGCTGAAAAAACCGAACAGCGGCGTTTCTGCCACGCGCAACCTCGCCATCGGCGCCGCCCACGGCAAGTATTTGCAGTTCGCCGACAGCGACGACTGGCTCGATCCGAACGCAACGCGTCTGCTTGTCGAGCGCGCGGAGGAGACTGCCTGCGACCTCGTCATCGCGCACTACTGCAGGGTCGACGGCGACAAGGTGACGGTGCACGGCTTTCTTGACCGGCCGGGCGTACTCTCGCAGCGCGACCTCGCCCGTCAGCTTCTGGCCGAGCCCGCAAGCTTTTATTACGGCGTGATGTGGAACAAGCTCTATCGCCGCGATCTGATTGAGCGCCATGCGATCCGCTGCAATGAAGAATTTGCCTGGAGCGAGGATTTTCTCTTCAACCTGGAATATATCCGCTACGCGCAGCGCTTCTGCTCGCTCACCACGCCGATCTACTACTATCGACGCAACGAAGGGAGCATCACCGCCACGCAGCTGAACATTGTGAACATGCTGCGCACCAAGGCAAGTCTTTTTCCGTATTATAAGAAGCTCTATACCGATATCGGCCTGTACGAGCAGTTCAAGCCGCAGATCTATAAATACCTTGTATCGGCAGCCGAGCACAAATGACCCGCCCAAGCAGTCTGCAAAGTGTTGAAACGATACGATATCATACTGCAGAAAGCCCGTTCAGTCCTTTCCTGAACGGGCTTTCTGACGATTTTCTCACATTTCTCACATTCCAGCGGCTGTCGGCAACTTCGCCGGCAGCCGCTGGACCTATTTCTGCGGGCCCATTTCCTGAAAGCCTTTGCCCAGCACCTCTGTGGTCTCGCTGACAATGACGAATGCCAGCGCATCCGCAGACTGGACCAGGCGCTTGAGCTCGACGAGCTGATGCCGCTTTACGACCGTCATCAGCACGCCGCGCGGGGTGTGCGTATACATGCCGGTGCCGGACACATTTGTCACGCCGCGCGGACTGTGCGCCAAAAGCACCCGGCTCACCTCCTCCGGATGGTCGGTAATGATATAGCACATCTTCGCGCGGTTCAGACCCGTGACGATCGTGTCGCTCAGGCGTGCAGAAATAAAGATCACGATCAGCGCGTACAGCACGTTCTCCGGCGTTTTCAGCACGACTGCGCCCGTTACGACAACGATTCCATCCAGTATGGCGATCATCGTACCGATTGAAAGGCCTGGAAAACGGCTGAGCAATATGCGCCCCAAAAGCTCTGTTCCGCCGCTTGACATACGCGTGCGATAAAAAATGCCGATCGCCACCCCCTGGCACACGCCGCCGTAGACAGAGGCGAGAATGGGGTTCTCCGTTATCGCCGGAAGAAAGGAAAACACGTCGATCATAACGCTCAAAAGCGTGTTTGTCACAAGACAGCGTATGATAAACGCCAACCCCTCCGTTTTAAGCCCCGCAAGCAGGATCGGCAGGTTCAGCGCCATTGTCAAAAGGCCAACGCCAAACCCAAACAAAATGTTGAGGAGCGTCGCCGCACCCGTCACGCCGCCGCCGACACTGCTGTTTGGAATCAAAAACAGATCGAGGCTCATCGCGTAGAAAAAACAGCCAACCGCCATAAATAGATAGCGCAGCACGCTTTCCTTCATCTGTTCCCGCTTCAATCAAAACGCTCCTTTTCAAGGCCTGAAACGGCCTGTTGTTCTTCGAATGTATCATAACCTTTTTTCAGACAAAATACAACGAGGCGCGTTGCAGCCGTGCCGACCGGAAGAATCACGGATACGCCCCTTGCATGTTATGATCGATGCAATAAAAAATAGGCTGCGGCTATTTTTATGCGCATGCGCGCCGGTTGTCTGTAAGGGTGAAACGCGCGCGGATGAAATCGAAGTTTTTTCTTGCAGGGCAGTCAACATGATACGCTCCCTTTTATGGTTGACGGCTTCGAAAAATCAGCATAGAATGAAATCAATTTCAATTTGAGGAGATATTGGCTATGGAAGGAAATGCAGTCGGTTTTATCTTATGGTGCATTGGAGGCGTGTTTTTTATATGTCTGGCTGTATACATATGGTTTTCAAAAAAAGCAATCGCCTTTTGGGGAAAGGCGAAAATGTTTGAGGTGACGGATATAAAAAAGTATAATCATGCGATGTCCAAACTATATGGCGCCTATGGCATTGTATTTATCCTGCTCGGACTTCCTTTGCTTGCAGGGCAGAATTTCAATTGGATTTTGCTTTCGAGTGCAGGCGTTGTGATGGAAAGCATAGTTCTCATAGCAGTTTATTCGTTGGTGATTAAGAAAAAATATAAAAAGTAATTTTGCAGTTTGCCGATGATAAAGCGACCTGCTTCGGGAATATGTAACAATACATTTAACAAACCTACTTTCCCCCCCTTTTTCTGCTATATCTGTTATAATAGAATCATTCGATTAATGCGTTTACAGCACGCATGACCAAGGAGACAGTATCATGACAGAAAAAATCGGCCTGATTGCAGATAGCTGCTGCGATCTTCCCCAACAAACAGCAGATATCCAATCGGTCCCTCTCAAGATCCGCGTGGGCGATCACACCGAATACACCGACGACGGAAGCGTCGATATTCCCGCGCTGCTGGCGGACATCGCGCACGCCCAGCGCGCAGTGCGCTCCTCCTGCCCCAGTGTCAGCGCATATGCTGAATGCATGCGGCAGCACGACATGTGTTTCGTCGTCACGCTTTCCGCAAAGCTCAGCGGATCGTATCATGCCGCCTGCGTCGCCAGACAGATCGTGCTTGAGGAATTACCCGAGCGACAGATCCATGTATTCGACTCCAAAAGCGCTTCGGCGGGGGAGGCGGAGCTGCTGCTGTTCCTTCAGGATCAGATCGCGCAGGGGCTGCCGTTCGAAACAATCGTACATCATGCCAATGTACATATCGCTCAGACGCACACGCTGTTTGTTCTGGAGGATCTCAGCATCCTGCGCAAAAACGGCCGTCTCAGCCTGGTCTCCGGCCTGATCGCGTCAGTGCTCTCCATCTGTCCGGTCATGTCCGACAACGGCGACGGCGAGATCAGGATGCTGGCCAAAGTGCGCGGTATCCTCCCGGCGCTTTCGCGCCTGACATCCACCGTGATGGACATGACGCGCTCCGCTGCGCGGCAATCCATCCGCCTTGTCATTTCAAACTGTAACTGCCCCGAACGGGCGCAGACGCTGCGAAACGACCTTTTAAACGATTGCCCCGCCCTGAAGGAAATCGTGATGCTCTCCACCGGAGCGCTCTCCTCCACCTACGCCAACAACGGCGGTATTATCATCGCTTTTGCGCAATCGTAAACGCTTGTTTCCGATCAAAAAACGACCAAAAAGGCAGCCGTAAAACGGCTGCCTTTTGCAAACGAAATGGATTTACTTGTCCTGAAGACCGAACTTCTTCTTAAAGCGGTCAACACGGCCGCCGGTATCAACCAGCTTCTGCTTGCCCGTAAAGAAGGGATGGCACTTGGAGCAAATTTCAACACGGATATCCTTTTTGGTGGAGCCGGTCTCAATCACTTCGCCGCACGCACAACGAATCGTCGTCTGTGCATATTTCGGATGGATGCCCTCTTTCACTGTACTCACCTCTTTCCGGAACTCCTCACAATCGTATAAATAGTCTACCACAGCCAGTCTTTGATTGCAACACTTTTTTTCTCTTTTCTGCAAAAATCAGGCGTCGGATGCGGAATCCAGCGATACTGTCCTCCCGCATTCAATAAAATAAAGATACCGTGCCGCAGCGCGCACGCCCGTCACTTTTTCCAGCGCCAGCGCGTAGGCGGCAAGCTGCGGCGCGTAGCGCGCAGCGCGCGCATGCGCTTCCTCTTCCCGCACGCGGTCTGTCTTGAAGTCGAGGATAAACAGCCGTTCCCCTTCCCAAAAGGCGCAGTCGACCACACCCTGCAGCAGGCGCGTTTCCTCCGGGCATGGTGTTTGCGCTTCGAGCTCGTCCGCGCGCACAATGACGGAGAATTTATATTCGCGCAGGATACGCTGCGCCGCAAGCACGCGCCGGCCGAGCGGACTTTCAAAAAAAGCGAGGAGTTTCGCCGCATCGACGGTCTGCGCCTGCTCCTTTGTCAGGATCGCGCGTGCCTGCAGGCGGCGCAGCTCCTCCTCCACGCCGGCGCGCGTGGTGCACTTTCTGTAGTCGACAAACTGCATCGCCACGTGATGGGCCGTGCCGCGCTCGGCGCTTGTCAGGCCGCGCGCGCGGATATCAAACGACGGCCGCCGCACCGGCACGGGCGTGTACGCCTGTGGCCCGAGCGCCGCTTCAACAGTAGGCGTGGCTTTGCTCGGAAGCTGTGTCGCCGCCGCATGGGGGTAGCGCCAGCGGAGCACCTGTTCAAAATCAGCCGGGATCGATACGCGCGCAGCCGCGCCGGTCTCAGGCGCTATTTTTTCGTTCTGCTGCGGCATATCCTCCATCACGCGCACATCGAGCGGAAAATCGCAGACCTCTTCCTCCACTGCAGGGCCCGTATCCGGCAGCACCGCCTGCATGGCCGGATGGCACAGAAGGGGGCACACCAGCCACGCCGCGCCCGACTGCTCGCTCAAAAGCTCCTGCGGATCGAGCGCGCTGTCGGCCGCCAGCATGCGCCAGCGCTCCACCGCGCGCTCGAGCTTCGGCGGGCAGACGGAGAGGACCAGCTTCTCCTTCGCGCGCGTGAGGGCCACGTACAAAACGCGCATCTCCTCCGACAGGCTCTCATCGCGCATTTTTCGCACGATCGCCGTATACATGAACGTCGGATAGCGGATCTTGAGGCGCTCGTCGCGCAGCTTCACCCCCAGGCCGAGCTTGGGGTGGAACTGCACCGGCCGCATCTGATCAGAGCGGTTGAACTGCTTGGCGCAGTCGCACAGGAACACCACCGGGAATTCAAGCCCCTTCGACTTGTGGATGGTCATGATGCGTACGCCTTTCGTGCCGTCCGCGCTCGCCGGGGCGATGTCCGCCCCATCCGCCTGCCTGCGCTCGAGATATTTCAGGAACGCGAACAGCCCGCGGAAGCTCAGCGTTTCAAACGAGCGCGCGCAGTCGAAAAGCGCAATGAGGTTCGCCGCGCGGCGCGCCCCGCCGCGCATCGCGCCGAATATGCCCAGCGCCCCCGTGCGGTTATAGATATGCCACAGAAGGCGCGACACGCTCATATCCGCCGACGCGCGGCGAAATTCCGACAGGAGGGCCAGAAAATCCGCGCACTTGCGCGAGACGCCCGCATCGTCCGCACCGGCGGCTGCCGTCAGCGCGGTATAAAAATCCCCTGCGCCGCCGAGAACGCGCACGCGCGCGAGCTCCTCCGCCGTAAAGGCGAAGTGGGGCGAGCGCAGCGCGCCGATGAGCATCACATCCTGGCGCGGATTGTCCACCGCCGCGAGCAGCGAGAGCATCGCCCCAGCCTCCGCGCTGCCAAAAAAGCCGCCGCCCGTGCCGGAAGATGCGTCGACGCCCACGTCCGCAAGAGCATTTTCATAAAGCGCGCCGCGCCCGGCCATGGAGCGCAGGAGGATCACGATATCGCGCGGCTCAACCCGGCGCCGCTGCCCCGTGTCGGCGTCCGTCACCTCCATGCCGGAATCGAGAAGCGCGCGGATGCGCCCGGCCGTCATGCGCGCTTCAAACGCTGCGCGCCCCTCGCCGCTCTCGTCGTCCTTGTCGTAGGCGCACAGCATCAGCTCCGGCGCGTAGGCCGCCGCATCCCCGTCGTAGGACGCTCCAGGGTAAAGCGCTTCGCGCTCTCCGTAGTCAAGGTCGCCGAGCTGCCGCGTCATGACGCGCGAAAAAATGTGGTTTGCAAAGGCGAGCACCTGCCCGCGCGAGCGGAAGTTCTTTGACAGGATCACCTTGGATGCCCCGCCCGGACACGCGGCGTCATAGTAGCGGTACGTCGCGTATTTACTGAGGAAGATGCCCGGGTCGGCCAGCCGGAAGCGGTAGATGCTCTGCTTGACGTCGCCGACCATAAAAAGGCGCGCCCCGCCGCCAGACACTGCGCCGAAAATCCGGTCCTGGATCTCGTTGGTGTCCTGATATTCGTCGACCATGATCTCTTCAAACTGCGCGGCGCATTCGCGCGCAAGAGCGGTATCCTCGCCGCTGTCCTCGTCGACAAGGAGCTGCAGCGCAAAATGTTCGAGGTCGGAAAAATCAAGCAGTCTGCGCGCGCGCTTTTTCACCGCATACGCCGTGTCCAGTGCCGCAAGCACATCCGTAAGGCCGCGCGCCACGCCCTCCGAGCGCGCGATATCGCCCGAAAGCGTCTCCTCGTCGCCGCAGATAAGCTTCTCTCCCATGGTCTTCAGCGCATCCTTCACGCCGTCGCGCACGGCTTTGAAGCGCGCCATCAGCGCCTTGTCCTCAAAGCCGCGCGCCTGGCCGAGGCGCGCGAAGGAAAGGCACGCCCGAAGCGCCGCGTACGCCTCATTCCAGCGCCGCGCCGCAAGGGCTGCACAGAGCGTTTCGATCTTTTCGAGATCATCTGAAAAGGCGGGCCCGTACGCGCGCTCAAGCTCCGGAAGCGCGCGCAGCGACGCGAGTGCGCGCGAAAGGCGCTCGCGCACGCTCTCCGTCACGGCGCGCGCCGTATCCAGGATATACGCGCCCCAGGCCGTTTCCGCGACGGGCGTTCCCGGCACATAGTCGCGCATGCGCGCGTTCAGCCAGCGCATCGGATAGGCATGGCTCTGCAAAAGCGCGTAGGAGGTCAGGATCGTCTCCGTGAGCGCGCGGTCGTCGCGCTCGCCCGCAAGCGTGTCGACAAGGGCGGAAAAAGGCGCGTCGGTTTCAACGGTCTCATACTTCTCCTCCAGCACCTCCTCGAGCGCCGCCTCCAGCAGAAGGCGCGCCTCCGTGTCGTCCGCCAGACGAAACTGGGCGCCCAGCTCCGGCAGGTGCGCGGCGTTCTCGCGGATCAGACGCATGCAGAAGGCATGCACCGTCTCGATCTGCGTCAGGCCCAGCCGGTCCATCTGCCGGCGCAGGTTCCTGTCGGCCGGGTTTTCCGCCAGACGCTGGGCGAGCGCGGCGGATATTTTCCCGCGCATCTCGGCCGCCGCGGCGTTCGTATAAGTCACGATGAGAAAGCGGTCGATGTTCACGGGGCTCTCAGGGTCGGTAATGCGCCGCATCAGCCGCTCGACAAGGACCGCCGTCTTCCCCGAGCCCGCCGCCGCGGAGACGAGGAGGGCGCCGCCGCGCGCGGTGATGGCGTCCGTCTGTTCTTTTGTAAAGCGCACCTCAGACATGCTCCTCCCCCTCTCCCGTTTCACCCAGCCGCTTCCAAAATTCCTCTCTGGCAATGGTGTAGAGCCAGCGCTTCTGATCGCGCGGCACGCTCTCGTCAAACTGGCAGGCATATTTGTAGTCGCACCAGTCGCACGGGCATCTGCCGTCGCCCGCGCGGTAAGGCGTCGCCTCCATCCCGCCGGCGAGCACCTCCTCGGCCATGCCGCGCACAAGGCGCTCGATGCGCTCGCGCAGCTTCGCGAACTGCCGGAGCGAGGCCATGCTCGACGCGGCCGACACTTCCCCCTGCCGGTCAAAACTGACAGGGATGTAGCGGCCGGATACGCTCTTCCCCTCTTCCGGATGCAGCGCGTGCTCCATGGCCGAGATGATGTTGGAATCGTTCAGCACAAGGCCCGAACGGCGTGTTTCGCGCTCCCGCAGGCGGGCGATGACCGCCTCTCCATCGGAAGGGAGCGCGTCGACATACCCTTCGCGCGCCGGCACGTATAAAACGCCCGCCGGCAGAACGGCGCGCACGCCGCCATCCAGCGCCTGGTAACGCTTCAGGCCGGCCTTTTCCAGCGTGAACAGATAGATGAGCATCTGCATGGACAGGCCGTTCCACAGATCGGTCAGGCTGAACTTCTTCTTCCCCGATTTATAGTCCACCACACGCAGGTAGAGCGCGCCGTCCTTGAT
>CAKTWY010000007.1 GCA_934630445.1 uncultured Eubacteriales bacterium | reverse complement strand
ATGGTGGGAACAACAGGGCTCGAACCTGTGACCCCCTGCTTGTAAGGCAGGTGCTCTCCCAGCTGAGCTATGCTCCCATTGAATCAGCGGCGAAATTTATTATACCGCAAATTCAATCGTGTGTCAAGAACTTTCTGGAACTATTTTGCACTTTTGATAAGTTCGTGCAATTCGTCCGATGTGAAGCAATAGACCGCGTCACAGAACTGACACGTCACCTCACTGACGGGCTTTTCGTCCGCCATGGAAGAAAGCTCTTCGGCACCCAAACTGATCAGAGCCCTTGCAACCTTATCCCTGCCGCAAGCGCATTTATACTTTACTACATCACGGCTCAGGATGTCAAGAGTAAATTTTGATAAAGCGCGGGAGAGAATGTCTTCCATGCTGAGCCCGTCATCCAGCATGGCCGTAACAGGGGGGAGCTCGGCCAGCGAAGACTCAAGAGCAGTCACCGTTTCCTCCGTAGCGCCGGGCAGAAGCTCGATGAGAAAGCCGCCCGCTGCGCGTACATGCATATCTCTTCCGACGAGCACCCCGAGTGCGCAGGAAGAAGGAATCTGTTCGCTTTCGGCATAATAAGCGGCAATATCCTCGGCTATCTCGCCGCCGACCAGACCAATCGTTCCGACAAACGGCTCACGCATGTTCAGATCTTTAATAACCGTGAGCGTGCCGTCTGCGCCTACGCCGGAGCCGACGTCAAGCTTGCCGTCCGGCCGGAGAGGCAGCTCCACACCGCCGTTTTGCAGATAGCCGCGCACGTTGCCGGCATTGTCCGACACGACAGTGATGCTGCCGAGCGGGCCGCCGCCCCTGATCTGGATGGTAAGAGAACTGCCCTGGCCTTTGAGCTCCGCACCCATCATGGAAGCGGCCGTAAGCGCGCGTCCGAGCGCTGCGGTAGCAAGGGGGAGCAGGTGGTGAATTTCGCGCGCGCGCTCGACAATGCCCGTCGAAGTGACGCCGATAAAGCGCACAGTGCCGTCGGTCGTAACGCCGCGGATCAGAATATCATTTTTGTCCTGCACGATGATAGGCTCCTTTTATCAATTACTGCGGTTTACGCGCCGCAAGAAAGATGCGTTCCTCATCCTTTGCCGGCGCTTTGTCGGAGAAGGCCCCGTAGACGCCGACCGGCGTCAGGCCAGCCTGACAGAGCAAGGATGTGAGTTTTTCAGCCGAATATGCGCGCTCGCGATGCTCCTCGCGAAAACGCTCATAAAGCCCGTCTTCGCCGCGTTCAAACAGATCGAAGACATAGCGGCACAGCCGGCTCCTTGGGTTATAAAACGCCTGCCAGATACAGTATACCTGTTCGGTGTCGCGTACAAAGGCCTGCCGGTCAAGCCCCTTGAGCTTAAACTCTGTGTTGACGTCGAAGAGGAACACGCCTCCCGGATTCAAAAACAGGCTCACACGGGAAAAGGCGCGCGCAAGCGCGTTTTCGTCCGTAACATAATTCACGCTGTCCAGGCAGCAGAGCGCCGCGTCGATCGTTCCATACAGGTCGAGCTGCGCCATGTCCTGACAGAGGAAGATCGGCCGGCGCTCCGGCTCGAATGCGTACGCCTTTTCCGCCGCGGCGGCGAGCATATCGGGGGAGAGGTCGACCCCGATCATCTCATAGCCGCGCTGCGCCATGCGCAGAGAAAGGCTCCCTGTGCCGCAGGCAAGGTCGAGCACGAGTTTGGGCGAAACGCCCAGCCGCACAAAAATATGCTCGGCATAGTCGGCCCAGGCATCGTACTGCACGTCATCGGTCAGCGCATCATAGTGCGCTGCAAGGGCACTATATGCTTCCATTTTCTTTCAGCCTTTCAATCGCTTTTCGGTACCCGTCGTTTCCGTAGACAAGCGAACGGTTGACGCGGCTGATCGTAGCGGTAGAAGCGCCCGTTTCCTTAACGATATCGCTGTAGACCTTGCCCTGGTCGAGCATCAGTGCGACCTGGAAGCGCTGTTCCATGGCGATCAGCTCCGCAATGGTGCACAAATCTTCAAAAAAATCATAACATTCGTCGACTGTTTTCAGGCCGAGTATGGCTTCAAAAAGCGCGTCCATTTTTTTGTCTTTCAGCTTGGCGTTCATACCGCTCACCTCACGTTCCATTTTAACACTGTAAATCACAAAAGTAAATCGCCGCAGCAAAGATTACAGCCTGCCGCGGCGATTTTTACAATTTGTTCAGAGATCAGCCCTTGTTCTGTGCCTGAAAGATCGCATAAGTGTCGCGCGCGATGATGATCTCTTCGTTTGTCGGAACGATCCAGATCTTTACGCGGGAACCGGCCTTTGAGATCTCACGCTCGGGCTGTGAACGGTCGGCGTTCTTTTCCTCATCGAGCTCGATGCCGAAGAAAGAGAGGTCGGAGAGGATCGCCGCGCGCGTAGAGGCGGAATTTTCCCCGATGCCGCCGGAGAAGGTAATCACGTCCACGCCGTTCATAGCGGCCGTATAAGCGCCGATGTAGCGCTTGACCTGATAGGCGAACATCTCCAGGCAGATGCGCGCGCGCTCGTTGCCGCCATTCGCGGCCTGCTCGATGTCGCGCGAATCGCTCGAGACACCTGAAATGCCGAGAAAGCCCGACTTTTTATTCAGGAGCGTGTCCACTTCGGCGATGCTGAGGTTTTCCTTTGCTGCGATGTGGCTGATGAGCGACGGATCAAGCGCGCCTGTACGCGTGCCCATCATCAAGCCGTCGAGCGGAGTGTAGCCCATGGAGGTGTCGACAGATTTCCCACCGTCGATTGCCGCGACGGAGGAGCCGTTCCCAAGGTGGCAGGCGACCACTTTCAGTGAGTCGGCCGGCTTGCCGCAAAGCGACTCCAGACGGCTGGCTACATAGCGGTAGGAATTGCCGTGATAGCCCCATTTGCGGTAGCCGTACTTCGTATAGTATTCGTACGGCAGCGCGTAAAGGAATGCCTTCGGTTCCATCGTGATGTGGAACGAGGCGTCGAACACCGCGACCTGCAGCTTGTCCTTGCCAAAGACTTCACCGCAGGCGCGTACGGCCTCGATCATTGCCGGCGCGTGGAGGGGAGCGATCTCGATCGTATCATTTAAGAACTGCATCACGTCGCTGTCGATCGCAACGGAACCTCTGTAGGTCTCACAACCGGTGACCATGCGATGGCCGATGGCGGTGACATCGTTCATGCTGCGGATGACGGCGTTTTCCCCTTCGGAGAGGATGGAAACAAGGTTTGAAAATGCAGCCGCATGATTTTTCAGCGGCGTATCGTAAATATATTTCTGCCCGCCAACCTGATGTGTGATGCGTCCGTCGATACCGATGCGTTCGCAAAGGCCTTTGGCTACAGGCTTTTCGGTTTCCATATCGATGAGCTGGTACTTGATCGACGAACTGCCGGCGTTGATCACAAGGATTAACATAACGGTTTCCCCCAATAATAAATTCTTATCACAACATTATATTATTGCAGAAAATGCGCCGTTTGTAAACTTAAACTTTCTTAAAAACCAAACAAACATCCGGTACATGTTGCACACGGCCGGCAAACGGAGAAAAAAGGCCGCTCCCGAAAAAGCGGGAACGGCCAAGGGTGTGTCAAAATTCAAAGTACGCGCGAAGCGCCTACATAATAGGTGTTGTAATAACCGGAAGCGATGGTGTCGATTTTGACCACATCACCCGGGGAGGAAGCGTGGATCATCTGGTTGTCGCCGATATAAATGCCAACATGGCCGACGCTTTTGGAGCCGGGGGAGCGGAAGAACAGAAGATCGCCCGGCTGAAGCTCGCTGCGCTTGACATGCGTAGTGTTGGCATACTGCGCTTTCGAGCTGCGCGAAAGGGAGATATCAAAATTTTTGAAAACATACGAAGTGAAGCCGGAGCAGTCAAATCCTTTCGGAGAGCTGCCGCCATAGACATATTTTGTGCCAAGGTACTTTTTGGCAAACGCGATAACATCTGCCGCTTTGGAGCTGGCCTTCGGCTTTTCCGTACTGAGGTATTCGGAGGCGATATAGCCCGTAAGCGTTTCGCCCTGCACCTTGGACCATTCAGCGCCGCTTTCGAGGAGCTTTAACTGCTTGCCGGCAGTCACCTTGGCGATAATCTCGCCGTCGAGACTCGGCGTTGCACGCAGATTGACGACAGACCCCGTTACGAACACCGCATCGGAAAGCTGGATATACTCAGAGGACATATAGCCTGTGGAGCCCTGACAGACGACCTGGTACCATTCGCTGTTGTCCGTAGAGAGAACCGTGATTTCCTCATTTTCAGCGGCCTGAAGAAGAACGGACGCTTCAAGCGAAGGCTGGGAACGGAGATTGACACTGCTGCCGGTAACTTTGGCGGAAATGCCGTCTGCCGCAAAGGCAGAGACGGTAAATATCATAGCGGCTGCAGCCGCGGCAAATGTAAGCTTCAAAACCTTGTTCATAAGTAAAAATATCCTCCTGTTGATGTTGCCAATCGGCCCGCGCGCCGGGCTGCGTAAAAACGGCGGCGGATGAACGGTTCACTCCCTGCAGTTAAATTTGGCATGTTTCGTCTGTGTTACAATAACGACATCACTATGTTACCATTTTGTTACCCTTTTGTAAATATTAAAATGCATAAAAAGAGATTCCAATTTTTGGATATACCCACAAAAACCACAACAATATAGTGTGTTCTGCGGTTTTTCTTACGCAAGATGATGAAAAAAGAGGAAATGGCGGATGCAAAAAAAGAGGCATTGTGGTATAATAACCGCAAAGCGGTTATTATACCACGCGCATATCGCCTCTCCGAGGCGATGCGCTGAAATTTCATGGCGTGCCGTCTGAGACGGCACATGCCGATGATACCTGCAAATTTATCGCCGTTTCGCTTCGACCGCGCGGAGTGAATATTAGTGCGCAGAATAATACGGATTTTAACGAAAACCGGAGGGAATACTGTGAAAAAATATGTTATGGCGCTTGACCAGGGCACCACAAGTTCGCGTGCGATCCTTTTCGATCACGAGCAGAATATCGTTGCCCTTGGACAACAGGAGTTCACCCAGCATTATCCGAAGCCCGGGTATGTCGAACACGATCCGATGGAGATCTACGCTTCGCAGACCGCGGTGCTGCTTGAGGTGATGTTTAAAAGCGGCGTTTCTCCAGAAGAGATGGCGGCCATCGGCATCACGAACCAGCGTGAGACGACAGTCGTGTGGAATAAGAACACAGGCATGCCGGTATACAACGCGATCGTCTGGCAGTGCCGCCGCACGGCGGATATCTGTGAGGAGCTGATTGCGCGCGGCTGGGCGGAGAAGATCCAAAAGAGCACGGGACTTATTGTTGACGCATACTTTTCAGGAACAAAAATCAAATGGATCCTCGACAATGTGCCCGGCGCGCGCGAGCAGGCCGAGCGCGGTGAGCTTTTGTTCGGCACAGTCGATACATGGCTCATCTGGAAGATGACGGGTGGGCGCGTACATGTGACGGACTATACCAACGCGTCGAGAACGATGCTGTTCAACATCCATACGCTGGAATGGGATGAGGAGATTCTTGCGGCGCTTTCCATTCCGCGTTCCATGCTCCCGCGCGTGGCGAGCTCGAGCGAGGTATATGGCACGTACAACATCCAGGGAGTGGAAGTACCCATCGCCGGTATCGCGGGTGATCAGCAGGCCGCGCTGTTCGGGCAGACGTGCTTCGAGCGCGGCATGGCGAAAAATACATACGGAACGGGCTGTTTCCTCCTGATGAATACCGGGAATGAGCCGTGCCAGTCGAAGAGCGGACTTTTGACCACGATTGGCATCGGGCTGAAGGACAGGATCAATTACGCCGTGGAAGGGAGCGTGTTCGTCGGGGGAGCGGTCGTACAGTGGCTCAGGGATGAGATGCATTTCATCACCGAGTCGAGAGACGCGGAGTATTTTGCTTCCAAGATCAAGGATAACGGCGGCGTGTACTTTGTACCGGCCTTTACGGGATTGGGCGCGCCGCACTGGGATATGTATGCGCGCGGGGCGATCCTCGGGATCACGCGGGGAACAAAGCGCGAGCATATCATCCGCGCGGCGGTCGAGTCTACCGCGTATCAGACAAAAGAGCTGCTCGACGCCGTGGAAGCGGATACCGGCATCCGGGTGGACGAACTCAAAGTGGACGGCGGCGCCAGCCGGGACAGCTTCCTGATGCAGTTCCAGGCGGATATCATGAACATTCGCCTGCGCAGGCCGATGATCCGCGAGACAACGGCACTCGGCGCAGCTTACCTCGCCGGGCTTGCGGTCGGATTCTGGAAGGATCTGGCCGAGATATCCTCCCATTGGACACTGGATAAACTTTATGAGCCCCACATGGAGGAAGAGGAGCGCTCAGCGCTGCTTGCCGGATGGCAGAAAGCAGTCTCCCGTTCGCTCGGCTGGGCAAAATAACAGTGCAGATTTCTCTGGAGGGCGGCGGAGTAAAGATGCCGCCGCTCTCCGGAGAAGATACGAGCGGCGCTGGGAGCGCATGTTGTGCTGATATGCGTGCGGTAACAGGGCCGCAAGCGACGGAATTGCGGGCAAAAAAATTTTTTTAAAATTCCTCTTGATTGCAGCGCTGTAATTTGTTATAATAAACAGGCCGTTATGGAGGCATAGCTCAGCTGGTTAGAGCGTTCGCCTCACACGCGAGAGGTCGTTGGTTCGAGCCCAACTGTCTCCACCATAACACGAAAACTCCCCGGACTTTTGTCCGGGGAGTTTTTTTGCGGTTACTATGACTTACTACACTGCAACTCTGCATTTATGTATACGGCGTTTCCGGTTAACTGCAGGCGATTTTATCGCTTACTTCCCTGCGGCAGTGCCGGCCGTATCAGGAAGCAGCTGTTTGCTCTTCCATTTTCCGCTGAAAAAACGGAGAATAAAAGCAACGGCGCGTGCAAACCAGTCGATATACATGCCGCACCAGGCGCCGAGCAGGCCAAGGCCCAGATACTTGCCTAAAATGTAGCTGAAGCCCACGCGGAAAATCCACATTGAGAGGACCGACATCGTCATGGTGTATTTTACATCGTTTGCTGCGCGCAACCCATTGGGCAGGGTAAAAGAGGGTACCCAGATAAAGATCATACACGCGCTGTTTGAAAGAAGGACCTGCCGGGCCACTTCGGCTGTTTCCGGATGGAGATTGAAGCAGCCGATAATCGGGGTAAGCGCGAGCACAAACGGCAGATTGGTGAGAAACATGGAAAGATAGCTGTATTTTGACAAACGGATGATATAACGCCGCGCCGCGTCGTAATCCCCGGCGCCGACACATTGCCCGACGACAGTGACCATTGCCAGGCCGATCGCAACAGCGGGGATCTGCGGAATTCCGCCGACGCTGTTGGCAACGGCATTTGCTGCGACAGCGACGGTACCGAAGCTTGTGACAAGGCTTTGCACCATGATTTTACCGATTTGAAACATGCCGTTTTCCAGTCCATTGGGAATGCCGATACCAAGGATGCGTTTGATCATGCTCCAGTCGGGGCGGATATGCGTCAGCTGTGTGATAAAAATTGGATGGCGGTTGTCGCGCAGCAGGAACATGATCAGCACAGCGCCTGTGATACGCGATAAAAGCGTCGGGAGAGCAGCGCCGAGCACGCCCATTTTAAGGCCGTAGATGCACACGGCGTTCCCGATGATGTTGACGGCGTTCATCACAATCGAGGTCAGCATGGAAACACGTGAATTGCCCATCGAGCGAAAGAGCGCTGCGCCCGCATTATATACCGCAATGAACGGATAGGAAAGCGCGGTGACGAGAAAGTACACAAGGGCGTTGGCCATGACGGCCTGCTCTGCGTGGCCGAAAATGCCATAGAGCATCTGCCGGCGGAAGACCAGGCACAGGGTCATAATCACGAGGGATAAAAACGCTGTGGAGAACACCAGCTGGCGCGCAGCGGCGTTTGCATTTTTGCGCTCGCCCCTGCCGAGATACTGCGAGGTGACGATCGCACCGCCTGTGGCGAGGGCGGCAAAAATATTGATAAGGAGGATATTGATGGTATCCACAATGGACACGCCGGACATCGCGGTTTCGCCCACACTTGAAACCATGACTGTGTCGGCCATGCCGATCGTGACGGCGAGAAACTGTTCGACAATCAGCGGCAGAATCAGCCGTGACAGATCTTTATTTGAAAACATATGCAGACCCTGCCTTTGCATGAATCATAAAAAATAGCCGCAGGCTATTTTTTATACGCATGTGCGTCGGTTGCCCGTAAGGGCGAGATGCACGCGAATGGAATCGGAATTTTTTATATGGTTTTGCGGCGATCTTCTACAATTTGCGGAGAATGCGGCTGATCTCCTCCATGGCGGAAAAGAACGCCTGAAAATCCTTCTCGCCAAGCATATGGATGTGCGCAAACATTTTTTCAGTATAGGCTTTGCTGATGTCCGTCAGGAATGACACGCCCGCCGGCGTAGCGCTTACGAGCGTGACGCGGCGGTCCGAGGGCGCGGCGCGGCGCTCAGCCAGACCGGCATCGATGAGCCGATCGATAATTTTTGTTGCATTTTGCTTTGGAATATACAGGATGGAGGAGAGGTTGGTCATGGAAACCGGTTCGTGCAGGTGTACGGCACAGAGCGTGTAAAACTGCATCAGGCTCAGATGCTCGCGTACCATCGTCTCAAATGGAGCATTGATTTTCTCCTGGCAGAGGGAAACAAACAGATAAAACATGCGATGAAGATCTTTTGTATCATGAATATCCATAATCACACCCCTGGCTGGTTGACTTTTACGGAAGACAGGAATACAATAAAAGTAATAAAAGTATTATAATCATAGTTTGCAAACTGTCATGCGAACCGTTACCATTATAACCGACTGTATGGCCGCTTGCAACTGAGATTCTATCAAAAGTGAGAAAGAAGGCGCGACATGTTCGGAAACAAACCAGAGCATATGGAGAAGATGATTGCCAAGGGGCAATGGGAAAAGGCGGAAAAAGCGCTTTATTCCGCAGCGCCCGACGTGCGTCTCGCCGCGGCAAAGGCGTGCGGCAAGTCAAAGGCAGATGAGGCGTATAATCTGCTCATCACACTGATGAAGGACGAGGACGAAGCCGTACAGGTCGAAGCGATCGCGGCGCTCGGGCAGGTCGGCGGAGAGCGGGCGGTAACCAACCTGCACTGGCTTTCCGAGCATCTGCCGGAGGGGAAGGATGCGGTGGCGCAGGCGATTCATCAGGCGCTGGCCAATATCCGCGGAAGCAGATAAATTGAATACAGTGCGTTGTAACAAAAAAAATCGGGCCGATCGGCCCGATTTTTTTGTTGTGCAATCGTATGTCTGCCCTGCAGAGCACATTTTTACATGCTCAGATGCGATAGCTCAGGATCATCAAGCTTTCAGAAAAATGCACGTTTTCAACCACAGCGTCGGGGTTGTCAATGTGCAGATCAGCGCTCGTAAAATTCCACAAGCCGCGCACACCGTGTTCGATCAGACGCTTTGCCATCGCTTGCGCTTCCGTTTTCGGCAGGGTGAGGACGGCGATATCAGGCGTGGTGCGCGATAGAAATTCGTCCAGCCGCGATACATGAAGGACCGGAGTGCTGCCGACTTTCGTGTCGCTCATCGCAGGATTTGCATCGAACGCCGCCAGCACGGAAAAACCGCTTTTGCCGAAATTGAAGTTGTTGATGAGCGCACGGCCCAGATTGCCCGCGCCGATGATGATGGCGGTATGGCTCTGATCGAGCTTCAGGATTGCGGCAAGCTCATTTTTTAAATGCTCCACGTTATAGCCGTATCCCTGCTGGCCGAATCCGCCGAAGCAGTTCAGGTCCTGCCGGATCTGAGAGGCGGTGAGGCCCATTCGTTCCGCGAGCGCTTTGGAAGACACGCGCGCCACGCCGGAGAGGTACAGCTCGTTGATATAACGATAGTACCGCGGAAGGCGGCGGATAACCGCGGAAGAAACATTTGATCTGTCCATAATGCTAAGTCAGCCTCCATCCGGCGCAGAGAGTATTGCGCTCCGCGCCAAAATTATTCCGACAGACTGCGCATGACGTCCATCAGATAGTTTGTAAACTGCGTCGAGGTCGCACCATCCGGCCGGCCGGTAATGACATATTTTTTGTCCTCGAACATACAGAAATCAAGCGCACGCTCCAACAGTGCAGCGCGTTCCACCTCGCCGATGTGCTCGAGCAGCATCACGGATGCGCGCAGCATCGAACACGGGTCGGCATAGTCAGCGCGTCCTTCGGCAACCATACGCGGCGCAGAGCCGTGGATGGCCTCGAACATGGCATAGCGCTTGCCGATGTTGGCGCTGCCGGCGGTGCCGACGCCGCCCATAAACTCGGCCGCTTCGTCGGTGATGATATCGCCGTACAGGTTCGGGAGGACCATGACTTCAAACTGTGTGCGGCGCTTTTTATCGACCAGCTTTGCGGTCATGATGTCGATAAACCAGTCGTCAAAAGTGATATCGGGGTATTTGGCCGCGATCGACTTGCAGATGTCGAGGAATTTGCCGTCGGTGGTCTTGATGATATTTGCCTTGGTCACGGCGGTAACCCGCTTTTTGCCCAGACGATGGGCATAGTCGAAGGCAAGCTCGCAGATGCGCTCGCTGCCCTGCGTCGTTGTGACGCAGAAGTCGATCGCCAGGTCGTCGGTCACGTTCACGCCCTGGCTGCCGACGGCGTAGCTGCCCTCGGTGTTCTCACGGAAAAAGGTCCAGTCGATGCCCTCATCAGGCACTTTAACAGGGCGGACATTTGCAAACAGGTCGAGCGCTTTGCGCATGGCCACGTTCGCACTCTCGATATTGGGCCACGGATCGCCCTTTTTCGGCGTGGTGGTGGGGCCTTTCAGGATGACGTGGCAGGCCTTGAGCGCCTCCAATACATCGTCGGGAATGGCCTTGTTCGCCTCCACCCGGCGCTCGATGGTGAGCCCGTCGATGGTGCGAAACTCCACATTTCCGCTCGCGACGCGGTCTTTCAGCAGGAACTCCAGCACGCGCTGCGCCTGCGCGGTGATCATAGGGCCGATGCCGTCGCCGCCGCATACGCCGATGATCAGACGGTCGAGCGAGGCGTAGTCGATAAACTCTTTATCCTGTTTCATGCGCTCGATGCGCGCAAGCTGAGAGGCGATAATCGCTTCATACTTTTCCAGGACGCTGGCAGAAATTTCAGACATGGTGACCTCCAACATATTATAGTTTAATACGGAATTAAAACTTTGTCAAATTTTTGACGCATTCAAAAAAGAAGTCGAGTAGAATTTTGTGCGAATCGATATGCCATAAAATGTGCGAGAAACAAAAAGCGATTTATTTCGTCTGCGATTTGGCGAAGTTGAGCGCGCCGCCGGCAAGGATAATACTGCGTTCGCGCTGCGAAAGGTCGCACACGGCAAAAAATGTTTTGCCGCTGGTGTTGTTGCGCACTGTGACGCGCGCACCGGCGGAGATCTCTTCACGCACGTTCGGAAGAGACAGCTCATCCGAAAGAGAGATCGCATCATAGTCGGCGGCATTCTCGAACGTGAGAGGGAGGATGCCGGAATTGATCAGGTTTGCCTTATGGATACGCGCGAGAGATATGGTAAGTACCGCGCGGATGCCGAGGTAGAGCGGAACGAGCGCCGCGTGCTCGCGCGAGGACCCCTGGCCGTAATTTGCGCCGCCGACGATAAAGCCCTGGCCGGCCTCTTTTGCGCGCGCGGGGAATTCGGGATCGACGCTCTTAAAGCAGTAGTCGGAATAATAGGGGATGTTGGAGCGGTAGGGGAGAAGCTTCGCACCGGCGGGAAGAATGTGATCGGTCGTGATGTTGTCGCCGACCTTCAGCAGCGTCTTTGCGGTGATGGAGGCCTCCAGTGCCTTTCCCTGCGGAAAGGGCTTGATATTCGGGCCGCGGCGGATCTCAACGCTGTCGCCGTCCTCAGCAGGCATGACGATCATGCTGTCGTCGATGTCAAAATGTTCCGGCATCGTGAAGACCGGCGCCTCGCCGAGCGTGCGTGGGTCTGTCAGAACGCCTGTGATGGCGGAGGCGGCGGCGGTCTCGGGGCTCACAAGATAGATTTGCGCGTCGGCCGTGCCGCTTCTGCCCTCAAAGTTGCGGTTGAACGTCCTGAGCGATACGCCGCCGGATTCGGGCGACTGCCCCATGCCGATGCACGGGCCGCAGGTGCATTCGAGCAGGCGTGCGCCGGCGGCGAGGATATCGGACAGGGCGCCGTTTTTAGCCAGCATGTCGAGCACCTGGCGCGAACCCGGTGAGATGGTGAGCGAGACGTTTTCGGACACATGGCGGCCTTTGAGAACGGAGGCTACCTTCATCAGGTCCATAAAAGAGGAATTGGTGCACGAGCCGATGCAGCACTGGCTGATGGGAATCGGACCGATTTCGCTCACGGAAGAGACCTGGTCGGGCATGTGCGGAGCGGCGGCAAGCGGCTCGAGCGCGGAAAGATCGATCTCATACTCCTCGTCGTAAACCGCGTCGGGATCGGACGCGAGCGGCATATAATCCCCTTCGCGGCCCTGCGCCGCGAGGAAGCGGCGCGTTTCCTCATCCGATGGAAAGATGGATGTCGTCGCGCCCAGCTCCGCGCCCATGTTCGTGATCGTCGCGCGCTCCGGAACGGTCAGCGTTTTGACGCCTTCGCCTGCGTATTCGACGATCTTGCCTACGCCACCCTTGACCGTCATGATCTGGAGCACCTTCAGGATGACGTCCTTCGCGGAGACCCAGGGGCGAAGAGCGCCCTTGAGCGTGACGCGCACCATGAGCGGCATGGGGATGTAGTACGCACCTCCGCCCATGGCGACTGCCACATCGAGGCCGCCGGCGCCGAAGGCGAGCATGCCGATGCCTCCGCCCGTCGGCGTGTGGGAATCGGAGCCGATCAGGGTCTTGCCGGGCTTGCCGAAGCGTTCAAGATGCACCTGATGGCAGATGCCGTTGCCGGCGCGCGAAAAGCGCAGGCCGAATTTTTTTGCGGCTGAGGCGATATACCGGTGGTCATCCGCGTTTTCAAAGCCGGTTTGAAGCGTATTGTGATCGATGTAGGCGACGGAGAGCTCGGTCTTCACGCGGGGGATGCCCATCGCCTCAAACTGCAGATAGGCCATGGTGCCTGTCGCGTCCTGCGTCAGCGTCTGATCGATGCGCAGTCCGACGGGGGATTTCGGCGTCATTTCACCGTCGACGAGGTGTGCGGCGATGATTTTTTGTGCGATTGTTTTGCCCATGATGATCTACTCCTTTGTGCATGATTTTGGCCGCGGTATGTGTTCAAGGGGCGCAGCGTGCCAGGCGGCACGGCGCGCGCCCGTGAAGGGTTTACTTAATCTCAACCATAAAAAAGGATTACAAATAGTTATTCACAGTTTCCACAGGGTTTTACACAGGGTGAAACGCCTAGGGCCGCAACGGAAAAGAAAAAAATACGGCAATCAGCGCGCAGCCCGCAAACGAAGTTTTGCGTTTGAGGAAAAAATAAAAATGGTTTACATAAATAAAAAATCCCGTGGAATGATTACGAAAAAAGAAGGATGAAAAGAGAAAAATGAGTAAGTGTTGGTCACATCTGTGCGAAAGAGGCATCCACCGGCATGGTGGCGAAGGCATTCTGTGACGCGTCCGCCCGGCTGCCAGCGCAGTACTCATAGTAGGCCTGCGCGCCAATCATCGCCGCATTATCGCCGCAGAGAGTCAGCGGCGGGAGATAAAGGCGCACACCGTCTTCCTCACATGCGCGTGAAAGATCGGCGCGCAGACGGGAGTTTGCCGCGACGCCGCCGGCTGCAACGAGAGTATCCACGCCGTATTCACGCCGTGCCGCACGCACGCGCGGCACGAGCGTATCGCTCACCGCGCGGCAGAAGGACGCGGCGAGACCTTCGCGGTCGAGCGCTTCGCCTTTCTGCGCGGCGTTGTGGACGGTGTTGATGACGGCCGTCTTAAGCCCTGAAAAGGAAAAATCGTACGGCGCGCCGGCTACATGAGAGCGGGGGAGCGCGTAACGCGTATCGCTGCCGCCGCGCGCGAGACGGTCGATCTGCACGCCGCCGGGATACGGCAGACCCAGTACGCGCGCGACCTTGTCAAACGCTTCGCCCGCCGCGTCGTCGCGCGTGGAACCGAGGATCTCGATCTGCGTGTAGCCGCGCACAAGGACGATCAGGCTGTGCCCGCCCGATGCGACGAGGCAGAGAAACGGCGGAGCAAGGTCTGGAAACGCGAGATAATTTGCGGCGATGTGACCACGGATGTGATGTACAGGGATGAGCGGCTTATGAAGCGCGCAGGCCAGGCCCTTGGCAAAGCTCACACCGACCAGGAGCGCACCGATCAGCCCGGGCGCGCAGGTGACGGCCACGGCGTCGATGTCCGGGCGCTGCACGCCGCCGGCACGCAGCGCTTCTTCCGTGACGGTGCAGACCGCTTCGACATGACGGCGCGAGGCAATTTCAGGAACGACGCCGCCGTAAAGGGCGTGCATATCCGCCTGGGAGAAGACGATATTGGAGAGGATGTTTCTTCCGTCCTCGACGATGGCCGCAGCCGTCTCGTCGCAGGAGGATTCGATCGCGAGGATTTTCAAGCAATATCACCGCCTGGATGGAAATCATTGGAACAATTGCTGCAAGCAGGGCTGGGAAAGAGCCGGCGCATGATGACGGCGTCCTCGCGCGGCCTGTCATAATAATCGCGCCGCACGGAGATCTCTTCAAAGCCGAGTGAATGATAAAGCGCGCGCGCGGGCGCATTGGAGGCGCGCACCTCCAAAAAGAGCCTGGCACAGCCGGCATGCGCGAGCGCGGCGAAAAGCGCCTGGAACAGCGCGCGGCCAACACCGCGCCGCCGCGCCGCGGGCATGACGGCGGTGGTCGTTATGTCCCCTTCTCCGCAGATCATGCGGCAGCCGACATAACCGAGAAAAACGCCGTCCTCATACGCGGTGAAATAAAAAGCGAATTCGCTCGTCAGCTCCGCGGCGAATTCCTCACGCGTCCACGGCGTGGAGAACACGGCCGACTCGAGCGCGGACACGGCGTCCAGTTCCTGCGCGCGCATGGGGTGGATGTCTATCATTGCTTCGCCTCGTACCAACTGCGCCCGGAAGAGACGTCAGCCGTCAGGCGTACGCTGAGGTGCGCGGCGTTCTCCATCTCCTCGCGCAGAAGGGCGGCGATCGTTTCCCGCTCGTCCAGCGCGGTTTCCACGATGAGCTCGTCATGGATCTGCAGGATCAGGCGCGAACGCAGCCCCTCCCGCCTGAGGCGGGCATAAACGTTGACCATGGCGATCTTCATAATGTCGGCGGCCGTGCCCTGAATGGGGGTGTTGAGCGCGACGCGCTCGCCGAAGGCGCGCAGATTATGGTTCGAGCTTTTCAGCTCCGGCAGATAGCGCCGGCGGCCGAAGAGCGTGGTGACATAGCCGTTTTCCTTCGCCTGCTTGCGCACGCGTTCCATATAGCTGCGCACACCGTCGTATTTTTCAAGATAAGTTGCGATGTACTGTGCGGCCTCGGCGTTGGATACCTTGATATCGTCCGCAAGAGAAAAGGCCGAGATGCCGTAGACGATGCCAAAGTTGACAGCCTTGGCGCGGCTGCGCATGATCGGCGTCACTTCCGAAAGCGGCACATGGAACACCTGCGACGCCGTGACCGCGTGGATATCCTCGCCGGATGCAAACGCCTCCTGCATGCGCTCATCGTTTGCGATGTGCGCGAGGATGCGCAGCTCGATCTGTGAATAGTCGGCGTCCGTCAGGGTGAAGTCGTCGCTCCCGGCGACAAACATGCGGCGGATCTCTGAGCCGAGCTCGCGCCGGACGGGGATATTCTGCAGGTTCGGGTCAGTGGAGCTCAGGCGGCCGGTCGTCGTGACCATCTGGTTGAACGTAGAATGGATGCGTCCGTCGACCGGGGAGATGACCTTCAAAAGCCCGTCGGCATAGGTGGACTTCAGTTTGGTCAGAGAACGGAACTCGATGATGTAGTCGATGATCTCATGCTGACCGCGCAGCTTTTCGAGCACATCGATATCGGTCGAATAGCCGGTCTTCGTCTTCTTGATCGCTTTGAGGCCCAGCTCATCAAACAGGACGGCGCCGAGCATTTTGGTAGAATTGATATTGAATTCATACCCCGCGCACGCATAGATCTTTTTTTGAAGCTCCTCCGCGCGTGCGGAGAGCATCGCGCCGAATTCCGTCAGCGCGGCAGCGTCGACCTGAAAGCCGAGGTGCTGCATCGATGCGAGGACCGTCACGAGCGGGAGCTCGATGTTGTAGTAAAGCTTTTCCATCCCGAGCGGGGCAAGGCGCGGTTCGTATGCGAGATAGAGCGAGCGCACGGCGCACGCATGCTGCGCGAGCGCTTCAAGCGCCGCGTCGAGCCCGCCGAGGGGAGAAAAAGCGTCTTCTGCGGTATAGGCGCTCTCCGGAAGGAGCTGCGCGCCGAGTTCGGCGGCCGCGCAGGCGCCGATCGGATATTTCCCCAATGAGGGGTCGAGCAGATACGCGGCGAGCGCTGTGTCGAACGTCAGCCCGTCCGGCTCGACGCCTTCGTCCATCAGGCGGACGAAAAGCGCTTTCGGGTCGTGCATGACCTTTGAAACGCCCGATGAAAAGATGTGCGCGATCAGCGCGTTCCATGAGGCATTATCGAAATCGGACGCGCAGAGCGTGACGGCCTCCTCCGCATCGCCGCGCACAGCGGCAAAGGCGTACAGGTTCGCGGCGGCGATGAGATAGTAGCTGGCTTCGCTCTCAAAGTAAGCCCGCGCCGCATCGGGGTCTGAAATGCGCTTTGCGGGCAGGGCGCGAAATTCCGATTTTTCCGCGGCCTGCGTTCCCGGCGTGAGCGAGAGCTTGGTAATAAAGCTTTGGAATTGCAGCTTGGTAAAAAGCGTATACAGGCCGCCTACGTCGCGCTCGCGCGGCTTTGCCTGCTCCAGAGAGAACGCCATCGGCGCGTTCTGATCGATCATAGCCAGCTCGTAACTCAGATAGGCGCTTTCTCTGCCGGCATCCAGCTTTTTGCGCACGGATTCACGAATATCCGGACTTTCCAGATTGGCGTAAACGCCATCCAGCGAGCCGAAGGCGGTGATGAGGCTCATCGCTGTCTTTTCCCCGATCCCAGCCACACCGGGGATATTGTCAGAACTGTCGCCCATCAGCGCCTTCAGGTCGATGATCTTCTCGGGCGTCAGGCCGCTGTAGCTCTCGGCAAACTGTTCTTTTGTGAAATTTGTCGTGGACGTCTGCCCCATGCGGGAGGTCACAAGGCGCACGCGCGTTGTATCCGACACCAGCTGAAGGCTGTCGCGGTCTCCTGTAACGACGACGCATTTGCAGCCGCTTTGCGCGCAGGAGCGGCTGATCGTGCCGATGAGATCGTCCGCCTCATACCCTTCCAGCTCAAAGCGTGCGATGCCCAGCAGGTCGAGTGCCTCCTTCACGAGCGGAACCTGAACGGCCAGCTCGTCCGGCATGGCTTTTCGCTGTGCTTTATATCCTTCGAACTTTTTATGTCGAAAGGTCGGCGCCTTTAAGTCAAAGCAGCAGCAGATATAGTCGGGCGCCTCTTCCTCCGTGAGCTTGAAAAACGTGGTGAGAAAGCCGTATACGGCATTGGTATAAAGCCCGTCGCGCGTAGAGAGCAGCTTGATGCCATAAAATGCGCGGTTCAGGATACTGTTGCCGTCAATGACCATCAATTTCAAAATCGTTTCCTCCGATACCTGTCGTGGTGCATGAAAACCTGCATAGCATCGCGCCGGCATGCACATCCGGCTGCAAAATAGCGCCGCCTGCCGGAACGGAGCATATCGCACTGCGATTGTATAAAAACGGCTTAACTATCCTCATATTATACAATAGTATGTGCGATTTTACCATACAAAAATCAAAAACAAATTCAAGGCGGCCTTGGTTATTTTGCAGGATGGAAAGGGGAAAATTTCATGCCGTCGGATACTTGAAAAGATACAAAAGGCCCCGGACAGGAGGAACATTCTGTCCGGGGCTTTGATGAAAGGAGTGCGCCTGCGCTATTCTTCTACATGATAGCGGCGCGAGGTGTGGTCATGGGTTTTGTTCGCCATCTCAAGCGCCATCTGAATCGCGCCTGCGGCGGCGTCAAGCTCGGGATAGACAACGCATACGTTTGGATATTTTTCCTCCCAGCGCTGCTTGATGCGCGGATAGATATGCGGGCTTTTGAGCGCCACGCCGCCCCATACGGCCATTTTGAAGGAGGGCTCTTCATCCAGGCGGAGTTTTTCCACGATCGTCTCTCCGAGCCAGGCCAGCTCGCTTGCAGCGTGGTCGATGATGATTTCCGCATATGGGTCACCGGCATCAAACGCGCGGTCCACAAGCGCCGGAATGCCGGGGAGCGTCATGCGGTCGGTGCGGAACTGCCGGATACTGCTGGCCAGCTTGCTCAGATCGAGAGAATATTCGTCGATCATCATACGGATAAGGGGCGAAATGGGAATGATTTTATCGTAATAGAGCGTCACATAATGCAGCGCCCGCATGGAAATATCGTAGCCGCTGCCCTGGTCGGAGTGGCAGTTCAGCCCCCAGCCGCCGGAGCGCGTCGTCTCCCCGCGGCTGTTCACACCTGCGGCGATCGAGCCCGTTCCGCCGATGACAAGCGCGCCGGTGCCGCCGGTTGCGGCATAAAGAGCGATTTCAACGTCGTTTACCGTGATAAACGGGCAGGGGAGATGGAGCGCTTCATACATGCCGTCAACGGTTTCCTGGTCTTTCGGGCTGTCGATGCCGGAAGAACCGACGACGAGGAAACGACAGTTCTCCGGACGCTCGCCCATTTGCCGGAAAAGCGCGTCAAAGGCCGCGCGGATGCCGGCAGTCGCCTCCGGAATGCTCACACGGTGGTGGTCGTTTGTCGGACCCTTATATTCAGAGATCAGATTGCCCTGAAGATCGCATGCGCGGATGAGGTATTTCGTACCGCCGGCGTCGACGCCGAGAACATATTCCATAGTCAGCACCTACTTTTTAAATTTTATGATTCCCGCAAAATCCGCCTGTCCGCCGGGAAATATTCAAGAAGAAGCGTTATTTGGCGTCCTCTTCCTTGGCCTTGATGTGGACGACGGCGTCAATATCATGGAACTGCTGCATCTTGACATCCTCGCGGCCCATCCGCGCGGGAAGGAGTGCGGACATCACCTGTCCGGGCAGAATGTGTGCAAAGGGAGCAAGGTGTTTCTCGCAGGAAATGTCGAGCACCAAGTCGCCTGCGCATGCCTTGTCCGCATCGCCGGTAACGGCCCAGCTGCACGGCGTGATCTTGTCGCGGAAGAATTTTAAAAGTCCGCGCATGCGCTCGCCGTCCGCGTCGCAGGGAACAAAACCGATGAGGCAGAGTTTTTCATCTCCCATCATGATCGGTCCATGCAGATATTCTTCAAACTCATACGCCATGGCAGGGTACTTCACGGTCTCAAGGATTTTCAGCGCGCTTTCAAGAGCGGTGCGCTGACCGATCTCCTTGCCGGTGAAAACATATTTGTTCGTGTTCGCGAGCGCGTCTTCCTTTTCACGATACCAGGCAAACGTGCGCTCGATGTTCGCAGACATCGCGGTGATCATCGCATCAATTTTCCCGATCCAGGCGCCGTAGGCCCCCTCGTCGATCACACCGGCTGCGAGCGCCGCTTCCAGCGCGCAGAGATAGAAGGTGAGAATGGTCGTAGTGTATCCTTTTGTCTTCGGGCCGACGGTCTCCGGTCCGCAGGCAAGCAGCATGTGCCGATCGCTGTAGCGCTTGGCGATGATGCTCTCTTCACTTGCAGTGATGGCGAGGACGGGATACGCTTTATATTGCTCGATCGCCGCAATGGAGTTGGTCGAGCGCCCGCCCTGCGAGATGACGCAGAACATCGGCCGCTTGACGTTTGCAGGGATGCTCGGCAGGCGGGAGGAAGGGCAGTCGAACACTTCGATGCCGAGGATTTCCTGCATAAAAGGGGCGCTGACTGCAGTGGCGTTATACGACGTGCCGCTGCCGAGGAGATAAAGCCTGTCGGGGCGGTGTTCGGTATAAAGCCTTGTGAAGACTGCGGTGATGGCTTTGCGTCCGTCAAAAATCCGGCGCAGAGCCTGCGGCTGTTCGTTGATGAAATCGACCATCGTTTGATCCATTGCAATAGCTCCTTTAATCATTAAAATGATTGTTATAATTAATTTAATATTATTATAACAAACATTTGCAAAATGTCAATGAAAAATCGCGGCATATGGCATGCATGTTCTTTTTACATGCATTTTTCAGACACTGGTATACAACAGGGTGTATTTATGATAAACTATTTATACAGGTATCTTCCTCTGTTTTTGCGTGCGCAAAGCGCAGAGGAAGAAGCACGAAATTTGAAGGAGGTGGGGCCGTGGAACAGTATATGCTCTATATCTGGCTCGGCGGCGTAATTGTTTTTGCCATCGCTGAAGCGCTTACGCTGAGTCTGACGTCGATCTGGTTTGCATGCGGGTCGCTCGCAGCGATGATCTTTGCGAGCTTCCGTGCGCCGATCTGGCTGCAGTGCGTGGCATTCCTGGCGGTTTCTCTGCTGACGCTGTGGTTCACAAAGCCGGTCGTGCAGAAATATGTTCTTCCGCGCCGGGAGAAGACAAACGCGGATCGGGTGCTCGGCTGCACGGGGCATGTAATTGTAAAAATCGACAATGAGAGCGATTCCGGCCAGGTACGTGTGAATGGTCAGGTCTGGACTGCGCGCTCGACCGACGGGGGCGTCATCCAGGAAGGGGAGCAGGTTATCGTAGACGGGATTTCGGGCGTCAAGGTCCTTGTGAGCCGCGCGTGCTGAACGCGCGCTAAGCTTCTGTTACGCCGGTGGCGCACGGCGGCCGCAGCGCGGCGCTTCGCATGATGGAGGCGCATGCAGCGGTTATCAAAAAAATACAATGCCGCAGCGCCGCGGCGGAAAAGGGTGAAAAATGCCTCCGATCATTATTGCAATTGTATGGCTTATCTTCGCATTTGTCGTTCTCATGCTCCTGGCGAGCAACATCCGCATCGTTCCGCAGGCGCAGGCGTATGTCGTTGAGCGCCTCGGCGCGTACCACAGCACATGGGGCGTCGGCCTTCATTTTAAGATTCCCCTGATTGAGAAAGTGGCGAAAAAGATATCGCTCAAGGAACAGGTCGTCGACTTTCCGCCGCAGCCGGTCATCACTGAGGATAACGTGACCATGCAGATCGACACGGTCATCTATTTCCAGATCACGGACCCCAAGCTCTATACCTACGGCGTGGAGCATCCCATGTCTGCGATCGAGAACCTGACGGCGACGACGCTTCGAAATATCATCGGCGACCTGGAACTGGATGAGACGCTGACCTCGCGCGACCTGATCAACACAAAAATGCGAACCATCCTCGATGAGGCGACCGACGCATGGGGCATCAAGGTCAACCGCGTGGAGCTGAAGAACATCCTCCCGCCGAGGGAGATTCAGGACGCGATGGAAAAGCAGATGAAAGCCGAGCGCGAGCGCCGTCAGTCCATTCTGCGTGCGGAGGGCGAGAAGGCTTCGCAGATCCTTGTGGCGGAAGGTGAAAAGGAGAGCGCCATCCTGAAGGCAGAGGCGACGCGCCTTTCCAAGATCAAGGAGGCCGAAGGTGAAGCGGAAGCGCTCATGACAGTGCAGAAAGCGCTTGCAGACAGCATCAAGCTCCTGAACGAATCGAGCCCGACGGAAGCGATCATCCGCCTGAAGGCACTCGAAGCGTTTTCACATGCGGCGGATGGGAAGGCAACGAAGCTCATTATCCCCTCCGATATTCAGGGCCTTGCAGGCCTGGCCGGTTCGTTTAAGGAAATCATCACTGAGCCGAAGCAGTAAACATGGAAACAAAAATCCGCGGCGCGCAATCAAACTGCGCGCCGCGGATTTTTATGTTGTTTGAGCGTGCCGGCGTCAACGTATGGATTTCAGTTCCTTGAGGGAGATGCCGCGCGTGTGGCGGATCTCATCCCAGGAGCGGGTGGGGCTTATGAGACAATAGATGGTCAGCGGGATCCAGCTCATGACAAAGAGCCAGTACATCGCCACGCCGGAGAGATAGCTTGCGCGATACTTGCGCTCGACGACGAGGACGGACAGAGCGGAGAACACCGCCACCAGATAGGAAAAATCGAGCGACAGGAACATGTTGAGGCCCACGACAGCGGCGGGAAAGACGCGGTAATTGAGATAGAGGAGGTTCAGCGCGCCGCTGAAGAGAAGTGAAAGACAACACAGTACCTGAAATACGGGAGAAAGCAGATAGATTGCCAGGTCCAGACAGGTCATGTCGCGCTGGGTGAGAAAGCGGCGGATGAGCGCGCCCAGGTAACGCGGCGTACATTCGAACAGACCGGAGGTCCAGCGCTTTCTCTGCTTCCACGATTCACGGAAGGTGAGCGGCTGTTCATCAAAGAACACCGCGCCCGGCACCCAGGCCGCCCGCACGCCGCAAAGTACGCACTGCAGGGTGAATTCACTGTCCTCTGTGAGCGTATGGGTGTGATATCCGCCCATGGAGCGGATGACATCGGCGTGTACCATAAAGCCGCAGCCGTTCAGCGCGCAGGACAGGCCGAGGTTGGCGCGGCCCTGGTTATAGAAGCGGTCGATCATCCAGAAATAGATGGAATAACAGGTGGCTATGGCGCTGTCAGCGGGGTTTTTGCTGTCGCGGTAGCCCTGCGCAAGCCGCACACCCGAACACAGGGCATTATTCATCGAGGATAAAAAGTCGGGGTGGACAAGGTTGTCCGCGTCAAAGACACAAAAGGCGTCGTAATTCCCGTCCTTCAGCAGGCAGTCAAACGCGAAGGAAAGGACCTGGCCCTTGCTCCTGACCGGAACGGTGCAGTCGAGTACTTTCGCACCCGCGCGGATGGCGGCGCGGCGCGTGTTGTCGGTACAGTTGTTCGGCAATACGTAGATGTCGTACAGTTCGCGTGGATAATTCTGTGCGAGGAGGCTGTCCACAAGGTTGCCGATCACGGCCTCCTCGTTTCGCGCGGCGACGAGCACTGCAAAACGGCTGCGCGGCGCACAGGGGGCATATGCCTTCGGCCGCTTCAGGCCGAACAGTGAGACGACGACGTAGTAAAGCCCATACAGGGCAAGCACAACGCCTAAAACGGAAAGAATGTTGTTGATGGTGGAAATAAACACGGTTTCACTCCTCTTGCGGTTCGCCGCCGTCAGCGGCGGGCGGTTCAGGCTGCGGCATCGTCACCGGGAAGGTGACCTCCGCTGTAAACAGATCGGCGTCAAGCTGAATGGCAAAGGTGCCGCCGCAGGCCTCGGTAAAACTTTTGGCGATCGACAGGCCCAGGCCGCTGCCTTCGCTTGTTCTCGAAGAATCGCCCCTGACAAAGCGCTCTGTAATATCATAGGACAGCTCTGTCAGGTCATATGCGGATACGTTTTTGATGCGCGCCGTTGCGCGCTCGCCGTCGGATTCAAGCGACAGATATACGCGCGTGTGCTCCATGGAATAGCGCAGGGCGTTGGTGATCACGTTTTGAAAAACGCGGTAGAGCTTTGTTCCGTCCGCGCGGATGTGAACGGATGTATCGGGGATGGCCAGCTTGAAGTGCAGGGTGGATGCGGCGATCTGCTCATCCATATCCGCAACAGTCTGGCGCATCAGTTTCGCCAAATCGAGCTCCTCCATGGTGACGTTCAGATTGCCGCTCGTCGCTTTCGAAACTTCAAAAATATCCTGCACCATGTTTTTCAGCCGCTCCGATTTTGCGCGAAGGATGCGGATATAGTCATTTACTTCTTCCGGAAGGCCCTCGATTTTTGAGAGCAGGTCGACGTAGCTGATGATGGAGGTGAGCGGCGTTTTGATGTCATGTGATACATTTGTAATCAGCTCGATTTTCATGCGTTCGGATTTCAGGCGTTCCGCCACGGCGATCTCCATCCCGGCCTGGATCGTGTTGAGGTTTTCCGCCGCCTGACGAAAATCGCTGTCGGGGGAGAGGGAAAGCGGAGCGGTGATGGTATCCGTCTTCATCGCCGCAATGTAGTCGACGACAAGGCCGAGATCCGTCACCAGCCGGTGATACAGGTCCAGGTAGCGGATCAGCAGGAATACGCCGATGCCGAGCGGAAGAAGGCCGATGAGAAACACGGGGAAGCCACCCCCCGTGACCGCAAGCAGGAAGAAAAGACCGCTCAGAAATACGAGCACCACTTCCGCCGCGACCAGGGCATTCAGGCGCGATATCAGCGCGCGCTGAAAGGGCTTTTGCATCTCGTGCCTGCGATAACGGCGCAGAATATAGTTCACAATATTATGGCGATACCATTCGCGCTTATGATAGACGATATCGTTGATGAAGAAGTAGACTGCCCACATACAGGCGACAAGGATGACAAGCATGTCCAGGTCGTAGCCATAGTCGCGGAGCAGATAGATCAGCGCGGAAATCATCCACATGCCGATCAGCAGTGCGGCCACAAGCTTGATTTCGACAAAGAAAAAGCCGGTAACGCGCGCAGCTCTGCGGTCAAATTCCCGCTTGTCGCGCCGCCGCACCAGCGCCGTGGCGAGAAGCGTGAGCGTAAGCACTACAAGGCCCGCAGCGCAAAGGGCGATCGCGCGTATTTCACGCAGTTCGCTTCGCAGGGAATAGACACGGCTCATATACTGGGTGACCGCGGTGTCAATATCGTTTGCGACAGCGACGGCGACAGTGCAGCCGGAAAGCGCGCCGTTGAATACGATATCGTCATACGCTGATGTGTAGTAGGCGCGGAAATTTTTCAGAAAATCGCTGTCGCCGGTGAGCCGTTCGCCGTTCCACAGCAGTACGAGGCGGAACCCTTCGGGCGGCGTGATAGTTCCGTCAGCCGCGAGCGCGGTATCGGCATCGCCGTTTGTATAAACGGCGTGTTCCGTACGGTTTTCGGCGTATACCCAGAAATGCGGATTGTCCTTGTATAAAAGGTCATTGTCGAGCGAGGCGCGCGCTGCGGCGCGCAGACTTGCTCGATACGCCGCGTCAGCGGCCGCATCAGTGTCCGCGTCCGGCTGAATGAGCACATCTGTCGGCGCTGGCGTGTACAGATAACCCTCGTATGCGCTGCGCCCGCTGACGGCGGTCGCAGCGGTATGGAAAATGTTTGCGCTGTAATACTGGAACTTCGGCATGTCGCTGATATTCCCGGAAAGGATGCATTTTGCGTAGCCGGCTTTGTCCATAAACCAGCCGACGTTCGGCAGCACGAGCGCGGCGCCCGTGATCAGCAGATTCACGCCGAGAAAAAAGCACATCCAGGACAGAAACGGTCTACTTTTTTTCGATTTTATAGCCAATGCCCCACACCACCTTTAAATATTCGGGTTCTTTGGGGTTGAGCTCTATTTTTTCGCGGATACGGCGGATATGGACCATGACGGTGTTGTCCGAAGCAAACGCCTCTTCTCCCCATACGCGCTCATAGATCTCCTCCGCGGAGAAGATACGCCCGGGTGTGCGCATCAAAAACTCCACGATTCCGGTCTCTGTTGCGGTGAGCCGGACCTCTTCCCCATCCGCGGTCAAAACGCGGGTGTCGAAGTTGAAAGCAAGGCGCCCTGTGCGCACGATCTTTTCCCCGGGCTGGGTGTTGACGTCTCCAAGACGGATATACCGGCGCAGCTGCGAGCGCACACGCGCCATCAGCTCCATCGGGTTAAAGGGCTTTGTGACATAGTCGTCCGCCCCCATGGAGAGCCCGAGGATCTTGTCCGTGTCCTCCGATTTCGCCGACAGAACAATAATGGGAATGTTTTTACGCTCGCGGATCTTCATGACGGCCGAAAGACCGTCCAGCCGCGGCATCATCACGTCGATGATAATCAGATGAATCTCTTCTGACGCGACGATATCCAGCGCTTCCAGTCCGTCATAGGCGCGGCGGACCTCATATCCCTCATTTTCCAGGTTGATCGCGATGGCGCGTACAATTTCTACGTCGTCATCCACAACCAGGACACGTTCTTTGGCGTTGTCAGGCATGTCGGCACCTCTTTCATACTTTTCCACGTCCTCATTATAAAGGAAGGCGATTACAAATCTTCGAACGATTTCTTACAAAAATATGACGATGCCGAAGGCGGTTTTGTTTCAAAAGCTTTCCCTTTTTTAGCGGCGATGCGCTACCGGTTCAGTATAACATAGTGCAGGCACACTTTGGGGGAAAGGACGATAATATTGTGCTCAATAATAACGGAAATCGAAAGATATAATTGTGCATAGTGATAAGCGGTTTGTGCGCACAAATCAATATAGACAAAAATAAATTAAAAAATACGTCAAATATGTGAAAAACTTACTGTGTACACGGCCAAAGATATATGATATACTGACAAAAACAAATATGGTTCAAATGCGATGATTGAGACAAGTAACGCGGGAAGCGCGCTCACAGAGAGCCGCGGCGGCTGAAAAGCGGCAGCGCAGCACCGGGAGAACGTCGCTCAGGAGCAGTCTGCGGAAAGTGAAAACGAGTAAGCAGCAACGGCGGCCTTCACCGTTATCGGAAGGGGGATATAAGCGCGTTTTGCGCGCAGTATCCTGCAGAGTGGTTTTTCAAACAATTTGGGTGGTACCGCGTGCTAGTTTTAGCTCGTCCCTTGCTTTAGGCAAGGAACGGGCTTTTATTTTTACACATAGGCCGGAGCAAACGCGAACGGCCTGGCTGAGAAGAAAGGGGTAAGGCGGTGAATTCAAAACGAATCACTGTGTTTGCGGGCCATTACGGCAGCGGGAAGACGAATCTTGCGCTGAATCATGCGGTGGCGCTCAGACATGCCGGCGAGGATGTTATGATTTGCGATCTCGATATCGTAAATCCGTATTTCAGGACAAAGGACAGCGAGGAGATCCTGGCAAAAGAGGGCATCGAGCTGATCTGCTCGCGCTTTGCCAATTCGAACGTTGACCTGCCCTCGATCCCGCCGAAGGCGGAAGAGATGTTCTCCGGCGACGGCAGGCGCGTTGTCATCGATCTCGGCGGCGACGACTCCGGTTCGGTCGCGCTTGGACGGTACGCGCCCCGCATCGAGCGCGAAGGAGGAGACATGCTTCTCGTCGTCAACCGCTACCGCTACATGACGCAGCACGCCGACGAGGTCATCGAGATCATGCGCGAGATCGAGGAGGTCTCCCACATGCGCTTTACAGGCGTGGTGAACAACTCGAACCTCGGCGCGGAGACGACGGCGGAGACAGTGCTTGATTCAGTTCCCTTCGCACAGGAGGTGTGCGCCCGCTCGGGCCTTGCGCTTCGTGCCACGGCGTATGTCGAGGCGCTTGACGCACAGCTGTCCGGCCGCGTGGAAAAGCCGTTTCCCATCCGCATATTTAAAAAGCTGATCTGGGATGTATAAACCATCCGCATGGAGATATCAGGAGATTATGGAGGTGCCATTATGGCAAAGGTAACCATTAATACAACCGAATGCAAAGGCTGCGGCCTGTGCGTCAATTTCTGCCCGAAAAAGATTCTTGCCCTTTCTGAGACGATCTTGAACAGCAAGGGCTACCGCCCGGCGGAGTGCATCGAGCCTGAAAAATGTATCGGCTGCGCAATGTGCGCGACCATGTGCCCGGACGTGGCGATCACGGTAGAACGGTAGGAGGAGAAAGGATATGTCTGACAAATTACTGATGAAGGGCAATGAGGCGCTTGCAGAAGCGGCCATCATTGCGGGATGCCGCTTCTTTTTCGGCTATCCCATCACGCCGCAGACGGAGGTCGCGGCTTATATGGCAAAGCGCATGCCGAAGATCGGCGGAACGTTCCTGCAGTCTGAGAGTGAGCTGGCGGCGATCAATATGGTCATCGGCGCGGCGTCTGCCGGTGCAAGGGCGATGACGTCCTCCTCCAGCCCGGGCGTGTCCTTAAAGAGCGAGGGGATTTCCTTCCTCGCGGCGATGGACATTCCGGCACTTATCATCAATGTGCAGCGCGGAGGCCCGGGCCTCGGCGGCATTCAGCCGGCGCAGGGCGATTATTATCAGGCGACGCGCTCGATTGGCCATGGCGATTTCCATACGCTGGTCTTTGCACCGAGCACTGTGCAGGAGGTCGTCAGCCTCGTCATCGACGCGTTCGACATGGCGGATAAATACCGCATTCCGGCGATGATGCTTGCAGACGGCATTCTCGGCCAGATGATGGAGCCCGTCTCGTTCCCTGAGCCGCTGCGCGAGCTTCCGTCCAAGCCGTGGGCGACGAACGGCACGAAGGGCCTTCGCAAAAAGAATATCCTGAATTCCCTTTACTTAAAGCCGGATGAGCTTGAAGAGATCAATTTCATCCGTTATCAGAAATATGCTGAGATCGAGAAGAACGAGCAGCGCTATGAAGAGTTCATGGCCGACGACGCAGAATATATGATCGTCGCCTTTGGCGCGGCGGCGCGAATCGCCAAAAATGCCATCCGCGCGGCGCGTGAAAAGGGCATCAAGGTCGGCCTGATCCGCCCGATCACGCTCTGGCCCTTCCCGAAGGATATCCTGAAGAAGCGCGCGGGCCAAGTCAAGGCGTTCATCTGCGCGGAGCTCAACATGGGCCAGATGATCGACGACGTACGCCTTGCGACCGAGTGCGCGAGGCCGGTCCACCTTGTCAACCGTGCAGGCGGCATGGTGTTCACGCCGGAGGAGATCATCGCAAAAATCGAAGAAGTGGCGGGAGGCGCAAACAAATGAGCATCGTTTTCAAAAGGCCCGAGAGCCTTTCAAAGGTAACTACACACTATTGCCCGGGGTGCACGCACGGCATCATCCATCGCCTGGTGGCGGAGGTGCTCGACGAGCTCGCGCTTACGGAGCGCGCGGTGGGCGTATGCCCCGTCGGATGCGCGGTTATGGCGTACGACTATTTTGAATGCGATATGTGCGAGGCCGCGCCCGGCCGCGCACCC
>CAKTWY010000006.1 GCA_934630445.1 uncultured Eubacteriales bacterium | reverse complement strand
CAAGCGCAAGCGGGCCGTATGCGCTTTCCAGCACGGCTTGAAGGTCGTCAGGCGACGCATCGTCCAGGCACAGGGCGCCTGTGACGCGCCCATGTGCCATGACGATGATCCTGTCGCAGGCGCGCACGGCGTAATTGATATCATGCATGCAGATCAGCCCCGCCGCGCGGCCTTCACGCACCATTTCGCGGATGCGCGCAAGGACGAGCGCACGGCCCTCCGGGTCGAGCGCGGTATCCGGCTCGTCCAGCAGCGCGAGCGGCGCGTGGCGGACCATCACGCGCGCAAGCAGCGCGCGCTGGCGCTGGCCGCCGCTCAGATCGATAAAATCATCATCAGCCCGCCCCTCAAGGCCAAAAAACGCGAGCGCACGCTCCGCCTCGGCGCGCATCGCCCGGTTTGGGCGGGATAAGGCGTGCATCGAGGGGCGAAAGCCCATATACACGACCTCGCGCACCGGCACAGAAAACGTGACGTCGCAATGCTGCGGAAGATAGCTCACGATGCGCTCGCGCCGGCGCGCACGCATTTTGAGCAGATTTTTCCCGGCGAGCTGCGCGCGCCCGGCGGTCTCGATCCGCCCGGCAAGGCCGCGCAGGAGCGTGCTCTTCCCGCTGCCGTTCGGGCCAAGCAGGGCTGTGAGCGTGCCCGCTTCGAGCGCAAAGGACACATCCCGCACGATATCGCCCTTGCCATAATCCGCACAAAAACCGTCCAGCTTCAAAAGATCGTCCGCCATAGCACGCCGCCTCCTTTCTGTTGCATCAACGCAGGCGGCAGGCGCTGAACCGCACCCGCCTGTCCGCAGGGATGATGTGCCGCTGCGTGCCCTGAAACGGCATCGGGCGCGGCGGCGCTCCTTCCGGTTGAACCCTATCTTACCATGTCCGCGCAGGGATTGCAAGGCGCGGGAAGGAACGCGCTCGCCGCATGCCCGAAGGCCGAATGGTGCAGGCGCGATCTATCCGCAGATACGCATCACAAAAAATCAGGGCATCACCGCTTCCTCCTCGGTGACGCCCTGAAAACATCCTGATTCAAAAGCCCGGCTGCCCGCACACGCGCGGCGGACAAGCTGCTTATCCTACGCGCTTTTTGATCTCGTTTTCAAAAAAATCGCGCGCGGTTTTGGGATTTACGCTGTATACCTCGTCCTCACCCGCAAATTTGACGGAGACAGCCCGGGTACATTGCCCGTGGCAGAACGCGGCTTTGATGGTGACCTCGTCCTGCAGCCCGGCCTCGCCGACCATATCCTGCAGGTCGCTGATGATGTTGTAAGAACCTTTGACATAGCAGGCGCTCCCGATACAGACCTCGACTGTTACCATGCATTCTCCTCCTTATGAAAGGTCCGGGGCGCGCGGCGCGCCCCGGCGCAGAATTACTTGTTCTCTCCGTAATGGACGTGCAGGAGCTTATGCTTATTTTTGCTGAGGATGCCGTTATAGAGCGAGAGGATCATGGGGTTTTCTTCACTGCGCTTGATCTGCGAGAGCTTGTCGGCGCTGTAGAGGCCCTCGGCGCGCTTGACCTTGCGCTCGCGCAGGCCGAAGGGCTGGCCGGCGCCGCCGATGCAGCCGCCCGGGCAGGCCATGACCTCGACAAGGTCGTAATATGCCTCGCCCGCCTCGATGGAGCGGATGAGATCCTGCGCGTTTTTCAGTCCGTGGACAACGGCGACCTTCACCGTTTTGTCGCCAAGCGGAATTTCGGCAGATTTGAGCGAATCTTCCATGCCCCTGACGCCGCAGAACTCGATCTCACGCAGGGCGTTGGTGTCCTTCTCCGGCACGCAGTAGCGGATGACCGCCTCGGCCACGCCGCCCGTGGTGCCGAAAATGACGCCCGCGCCCGAGCCCATGCCGAAGGGCATGTCGGTCGATTCGTTCTCAAGCTCGGAAAACACGATGCCCGCTTCCATGATCATGGTGGCGATCTCCTGCGTGGTGAGGACGTAGTCGACATCGCGGATGCCGTTGGTGATGAATTCCTCGCGCGAAGCTTCAAACTTCTTCGCGGTGCAGGGCATGACGGCGATGATGACAGTGTCTTTGCCGTCAGTCTCCTTCATATGGTCGTAATGCGAACGCAGGACAGCGCCGAACATCTCCATCGGCGACTTGCACGAGGAAATATTCG
Source organism: uncultured Eubacteriales bacterium (assembly GCA_934630445.1). Classification (GTDB taxonomy): domain Bacteria; phylum Bacillota; class Clostridia; order Oscillospirales; family Butyricicoccaceae; genus CAKTWY01. Next base: position 28,044 of record CAKTWY010000006.1, on the reverse strand, counting down.
AGAGATATTCGGGCTTTTTCTTCTCGACATAGCGCACCCATGCCGGGCAGCAGGAGGTGAACATCGGGAACGGGCCGCCCGCCTCGAGGCGCTTTGCAAACTCGCGCGCTTCCTCCATAACGGTGAGGTCCGCGCCGAGGGTGGTGTCGAACACTTCGTCCACGCCCATCATCTTGAGCGCGGCGACGAGCTTGCCCATGGTGTTCTCGCCCGGCTTCAGATGGAATTCCTCGCCGATGGCGACGCGCACGGCGGGCGCGATCTGCATGACGACGCGCTTGTTCGGGTCGTGGATCGCGGTCCAAGCGCGGCCGATATCGCCCTTGATGGTAATGGCGCCGGTCGGGCAGACGGCGGCGCACTGGCCGCAGTTGATGCAGTTGGTCTCGCCGATCTTCCTGTCAAACGCCGGGATGACGCGCAGATTTGATCCGCGGTGGGCAAAATCGATCACGCCCATGCCCATGATCTCATCGCACACGCGCACGCAGTCGCCGCAGAGGATGCATTTGTTGATATCGCGCACGATTGCCTGGCTGGTTTTATCGACCTCAACGATCTCGCGCGTATCCTGAAAGCGGATGTTGCGGATGCCGTACTGGAGCGCCAGCTCCTGCAGCTTGCATTTGCCGTTCTTCTCGCAGACGGTGCACTCGCGGCAGTGCGCAGCCAGAAGCAGCTCGAGGATCATCTTCCTGTGCTTTTGCAGCTTCATGGTGTTGGTGCGGATCTTCATCCCGTCGCGCGGCTGCATCGAGCAGGACGCCTCAATGCCGCCCCACTCGTTCTCCACGACGCACATGCGGCACGCGCCGTAGACCGAAAGCTCGGAGTTGTAGCAAAACGTCGGTATTTCAATGCCGGCTTTGCGGATGACCGCAAGCACGTTTTTCTCGCCGTCAAACGCAACGCGTTTGCCGTCGATATACATAATTCCCTTACTCACTCTTACGCCTCCTTAATCGCCTTGAACGGACATGCCTCAAGGCACGCGCGGCACTTGATGCACTTGGACTGGTCAATGGTAAACGGCTCTCTCACCTTGCCGGAAATGGCGGAAACCGGGCAATTGCGCGCACACTTCGAGCAGCCTTTGCACAGCGCGGGGTCGATGACGATCGACACGAGCGCCTTGCAGTCGCCTGCCGGGCACTTTTTATCCACCACATGCGCAACGTACTCATCTCTGAAATACTTCAACGTGCTCTGCACCGGGCCGGCCGCCGTCTTGCCCAGGCCGCACAGCGCCGTTTTGGAAATCGTCTCCGCAAGCTCGGAAAGAAGGTCGAGATCCTCCAGCTCGCCGTTGCCGTGCACGATGCGCTCGAGAATTTCGAGCATGCGCTTGGTGCCCTCACGGCACGGCACGCACTTGCCGCACGACTCGTTCTGCGTGAAGTTCATAAAGAAGCGGGCGACTTCGACCATGCAGGTGTTGTCGTCCATGACCACGAGGCCGCCCGAGCCGACCATCGCGCCGACCTTTTTGAGCGAATCAAAGTCGAGCGGCAGGTCGAGATGCTCACTCGTGAGGCAGCCGCCGGAGGGGCCGCCGATCTGAACGGCCTTGAATCCGCGCCCGTTCTTGACGCCGCCGCCGATGTCAAAGATGATCTCGCGCAGCGTCGTGCCCATGGGCACCTCTATAAGGCCCGTGTTGACGACATTGCCCGTCAGGGCGAATGCCTTGGTGCCCGGGCTCGATTCCGTACCGATGGAGCGGTACCACTCGACGCCGTTTTTGACGATCATGGGAACGTTGGCAAACGTTTCGACGTTATTCAGCACCGTGGGCTTTGCGAACAGGCCCTGCTCGACGGTGCGCGGGGGCTTGACGCGCGGCATGCCGCGGTGGCCCTCGATGGACGCGGTGAGGGCGCTGCCCTCGCCGCAGACAAACGCGCCCGCGCCGCGGTTGATATGGATATCAAAGGAAAAGCCGGAGCCGAGAATGTTTTCGCCCAGAAGGCCGAGCTCGCGCGCCTTGGCGATGGCCGTTTTCAGGCGCGACACGGCGAGCGGATACTCCGCGCGCACATAAATATAGCCCTCGCTCGCGCCGGAGGCGAACGCCGCGATCATCATGCCCTCGAGCATCTTGTGCGGATCGCCCTCCATTACGCTGCGGTCCATAAAGGCGCCCGGGTCGCCCTCGTCGCCGTTGCAGACGACGTATTTAATGGGCTCTTTCTGCCGGCGCACCTGATCCCACTTTTTCCCCGCAGGGAAACCGCCGCCGCCGCGCCCGCGCAGGCCGGAATCGAGGATCATCTGGCAGACCTCCTGCGGCTCCATGGAGAAAATGGCCTTCACAAACGCCTCGTAGCCGCCCTTGGCAATGTACTCGAGAATGTCCTCCGCGTCCGAACGGCCGCAGTTTTCCAGCACATGGCGCGTCTGCCTTTTATAGAAGGGGATCTCCTCCTGCTGCATGAAGGAGCGGCCTTCAAACTGATAGAGAAGGCGGTCGATCACTTCGTCATTCATGATCGTGCGCTCGACGATCTCCTCGCAGTCCTCCAGCTTGACCTTGGTATATAATACGCCGAGCGGCTCGATTTTCAGAAGCGGTCCCATCTCACAGAAGCCGTGGCAGCCGCTTTTTTTCAGCCCGATACTCTTTTCATCGCCCTCGTGCGGCTCGTGCTTGAGCTCGACGCACACGTCAAGGCCCAGCTCTTCGCAGCGCTTTTTGATGTTGGCAAAGATTTTAAGCGAGCCGCCGGCGACACAGCCCGTACCCGCGCACACGAGCACCTGCTTGTGCTGACGCGAAAGCGACTCCGATGCAAAAGCACGCAGGTCGTGCAGTTCGACAACGTTTTTAAGCTTCGGCATGGCTGCTGCTCTCCTTTGCTCGAATTTCCTGTAACAGTTCGGATGCCTTATCCGGCGTCATGGCAGGATGCACCACATCGTTCAGGGTAAGTACCGGCGCCAGGCCGCACGCGCCGAGACATGAAACAGTTTCTACCGTAAAAAGGCCATCGTCCGTGGTCGCCTTTTTCTCCGACAGGCCGAGCTCAGAGCGCAGCCTCGTCAGGATGGGGATGGACTTGCGCACGTGACACGCCGTACCGTCGCAGATGCGGATCACGTATTTGCCCTTCGGTTCGAGCGAAAAATTCTCGTAAAAGGTCGCGACGCTGTACACCTTTGCAATGCTCAGGTGCAGCTCGTCTGCGATATGCTCGAGGATCTCGGCGGGCAGGTAATTATACTCGCTCTGAATATCCTGCATGATCGCGATCATCATTGCTTCGTTCCTGTCGTAAAGCGTCAGGATCTCGTCGGCTTTGGAAAAGTCGATTCCACTGCTCATGTTTCAGATTCTCCTCCATTTTTTTGTACGGCGAATTTCGCGGCGCAGGCTTTCAGAACACGCGCGCATAGACGGCCGTGATTGGATCTGCCAGAAAAATTGGCTTATGCAGGGCGGAAAGACGCAAAAAGGGTTACGCTTTTCAAGATATTTCAACGCGGCATAAAACAATTTTTCAAAAAGAACCGCACGAAAGCGCACGCATACAGGTCCTTAACCGCACACATAACTATTACACCGGATAAAGGATTGTTTTGCAAGCCTTTTCTTCCCCCACCGTGTGTTTTACTGGAAAAAAATAAGCCTGCATATACGGTCGCGCTATTGTTAATATTTTAACATGTATGTCGCATTTTGTCGCGTGTCAAAACGACGAAAACAAGGGGATTTTTTTATATTTTCCCGGCACAAATGCGTTCTGTGCGCACATTGCCGGGAATATACTGGAACCAGCGCCGTGAATTGGCGGAGCGCGGCGGGCTGACGGACGGGATTCTTCGGCCTGCGGCCTCAGAATGACAGAATACGGAGCATTTATGCCCGAGGCGGAGCCCACCTTAAACTTGTCATTCTGAGGAGTGAAACGACGAAGAATCCCGTATGTAGGAGATCATGCTCCGCCTACTCACTGTTCTACGCACGGGATCCTCGCGTGCCCCGAAGGGGTATCGCTGACGCTCAGGATGACAGGTGAGATAGCCGGCCGCCGGGGCCGCGGCCTCACAATGACGGCATCCCGCCGAAGGAGGGCTTTGATGAACGGCATATCTGAATATATCGCACAGCTATTCATGGACAATGGCATCATTATCGCAGTTGCAGCGTATGTGGTCGGCGCGATCATCCGGCAGAGCTTTCCGCGCGTGCCGAAGCGCTTTATCCCTCTGATCGCAGGCCTTCTCGGCATTGCGCTGGGCGTTTTGATCCCGCATATTTTCCCGCGCGACGATCTGTTTACCGCGGCGGTAAAAGGCCTTGCGCTCGGATGGACGGCAACGGGCGGCTTCGAATGCGGAAAAAACCTGTTTTCCGGAAAGCGCGGTGCGGTATGAGGCGGTGCAAAAACACGCAGGCCGCGCGGCGGCGCGCGCTGGCGCGTCTCTGGCATTTCCACACGGTGCAGGCCGCGCCCGCTTCAGAAACGGGCAAAACTTCCCCGTCTCCGGACATGGAAAAAGCCGCTACTTGCAAAAATGCGTAAAATTTAGTAAAATAGTATAATTAGCATTACATAATTTGTCTGCCGCGTTGTATGCAAAGCGGCAGACAAACCACGCACGCTGCCCGGACAAGGCGCTTGAGACGTCCGCCGCGGCGCGCACAATTTTGTACTGGAGGTTCGGACATGCTCAGCATTATGATCGTAGACGATGAAAGCGCAATCCGCAAGGGTCTCGAGCGATGCATCGACTGGGAAGCGCTCGGCTGCAATATCTTTGCGGAAGCGTCCGACGGTATTGAGGCGCTCGAACAGATCACGCCGGACAGCTATCCGGACGTGGTGATCACTGATATCCGCATGTCCGGCATGGATGGTCTGGAGCTGTGCGAGCGTCTGGCGCGCGATTATCCGCAGATCAAAATCATCCTGCTGACCGTTTATCAGGAGTTTGATTATGTGCGCCGCGCGCTCGATTTCCATGTGGTGGACTATCTCCTCAAGCCCGTATCTCCGGAAAAGGTCATTGAAACGATTGAAAAGATCAAGCGTCAGTTTGAAGAAGAAGGCCGCGAGCGCGAAGCGCTCACGCGCCTGCAGAACTCGGCCAGGCAGTCGGACGTGCTGCGGCGCAAAATGTTCCTGCACGAGCTTTTTGACGAGGGGCGCGGCGGCTCGGAGGAATTTGACTGCGGCTTTGAACGCTTTATCCTGGCGGCGTTTACGATCAGCACGCCGGACGATCAGCCCTCCTCGCCCGAGCAGCGCACAAAGCTGGAGAGCTTTGTCGACGCCTCGTTCGGTGAGATGACGACCTTCCGCCTGACGCGCGGACGGGATATGACGCTTTATCTCATTATCCCCATGCCGGACGACGCGCCGGAATCCTTCTACGACGAAGCCGCCGCCCGCTGCGAGGACGTTTCCAGCATGGCGTACAGTTTTTCCGACTTTTCCGTGGCGGTCGGTCTGTCAGACGCACATGATACGCTCACGGATATGCCCCGCGCCAAAAACGAGGTGTCGGAGGCGCTGCAGTGCGCGCGCTATGAGCCGGTGCGCAAGATCATGCGCTTTTCGCAGATCAAAGAGCCGCAGCAGATCGCCATTGACAGCATCAAGGCGCTGCTCGGCGACCTGAGCGCGGCGATCGAAGAGCGCGACGTAACGCAGGCGCAGGAGCTTGCCCGGCGCATGTTCGACGCCGCCGCGGCGAACAAGTACCCCCTGCGCGAGCTGAAGAGCCTTGCCTTTATGATCGGCAACCGCTGCACCGGCGTTTTGTGGAACTACAGCTTTGTCAAGGAATACGTCGGCGTGCTGCGCGACGATTTTTACCACGATGTCGTCTACTGTGAGCATTCCGGGCGCCTGCGCGAGATCGTAGCGAAAAAAATAGCCGACGTCATCGCCGATCTTGACCGGCAGGATGTGAACAAATCCAAGCTCATCTCCGAGACGGAGGAATATATCCGCGAGCACTACAGCGAGGAGCTGTCGCTGGACATGCTGGCCGAGCACGTCCACGTCTCTTCCGGCTATCTGAGCCGTTTTTACAAAAAAGAGACGGGGGCGAACATCTCCGCCTTCATCCAGCAGGTGCGCCTGGAGCACGCCAAACAGCTCCTGCGCAAGACGGACCTGAAAACGTATGAGATCGCCGAGAGCATCGGCATCGGCGACCCGGTCTATTTTTCAAAGATTTTCAAGAACCATACGGGCATGACGCCGAAGGAATACCGGCAGAACGGCTGAGCGCATCGTCAGGGCATTCAACCGCCGGGCTGCAAAAAGCGACAGAATACGAAATCCCCTGCCGGGCACTGTCCGGCAGGGGATTTTCGGCTTATGACTGGAAGCAGATGCGCGCCGGAGCCTTCTTACTTGATCGCGCCCGCGACCATACCCTCGATAATATATTTCTGTGCGAAGATATAAAAGATCATAACGGGGATCAGCATGATGACAACGGCCGTGATCATCATATCGATCTGCTTGCCGTAAATACCGGCGTTGAACATCTGGATCGCGATGGGGAGCGTCTCCGTGTCGTTCAGCACCAGCTTCGGCATGAGATAGTCGTTCCACGCCCACATGATTTCCAGCACGGCGATGGTGACGACCATCGGCTTCAGCAGCGGATAAACAATCCTGTGGAACACCTGCCACGGATTGCAGCCCTCGATGAGCGCCGATTCTTCAATTTCCAGCGGCACGGATTTGACATGGCCGTGGAAGAGGAACGCCGCCATTGCAGCGCCCTGGCCGAGATAAACCACCCACATGGTGTAGGGGCCGTTGAACTTCAGGACATCCGTCACCTGCACGAGCGGCAGCATGATGGAGTGAAACGGCACAAGCATGGAGAAAACCAGCGAACCGAACACAAACGCGGAGGCGCGGTGCTTGCCGCGCACGAGCTGCCACGCCATCATGGCCGGGAAATAAACCAGCGCCGCCACCGAAGTAATCGTAACAACAAGGGAATAGTATGCCGCGCTCATAAAATTGAGCTTTTCAAACGCCTTGACATAGTTGTCAAAGCTCAGCTTTGACGGGAACGCCAGAATGTTCATGACGATCTCTTTCTGGCTTTTAAAGGAGTTGACAATCAGAATATAGAAGGGCACGAGGATGATAATGGCAACGGCAATCGCCGTAAAATACAGAAAAAATCTTCCGACAGCCTTTTTTTTGCGCATTACATCTCCACCTCTCTTCTCTTTGTGAAATAAAGCTGAATGCTGGTGATAACAAGGATCATCAGAAGGAATATGATTGCCTTCGCCTGTGTGTAACCATACTGGTTCTCTACAAATGCGGTTTTATAAATATTAAGAGCAATCATTTCCGTCGAGCGGAACGGGCCGCCCATCGTCAGGGAGAAGTTGTTGTCAAAGCCCTTGAACTCACCGGTCAGTGTGATAAACGTTGCCGACGTAAACGCCGGAGCGACCATCGGCCAAATGATATGGCGAAGACGCTGCAGGTAGTTGGCGCCGTCGACCTCTGCCGCCTCGTTCAGTTCCTTCGGAATGTTCTGGATCGCCGCAATATAAAGGAGCATCAGGTAGCCGCCGCGCTGCCATGTCTCCATGATGGTCAGCGCGATGAGCCCGCCAAAGGAGTCGACCAGAAGATTCGGCAGCCCCAGAAGCGGAAACAGATAGAGGAAAATGTACTGCCAGAAATAGCCCAGCACCAGACCGGTGATGAGGTTCGGCACAAAATAGGCGGAGCGGAAAAACACCGTGCCTTTTAATTTGCTTGTTGTCAGAAGGGCCAGGAAAAAGCCCACTACATTCGAACATATGATTGCGATGACCGCCATCTTAGTCGTAAACCAGATGGAATCAAGAAAATACTTATCCTGAAAAACGCGCAAAAAATTTTCAATTCCTACAAACTGCGTAACTTTAAGGCCGTTCCAGTCCGTAAAGGCATATACAAGGCCGCTGATTGTAGGAACGATCATAAAGATCAGAAAGGCGATATAAGCCGGGGCGCAAAACAGGAAAAACGTCTTTTTTTTGTACATATAAACCACCTTGCATCATGAATACCGAAAAGGACCGCGCTCCCTGCCGCAGCCGGGGCGCTGTATGGAAGGCGTCATAAATGCCGCGCAGGCCGATCGGGCGGCCTGTCCGGCATTTATGAAATAAGTCTGATGCAGGATTTCGGGCAGCCGGCCCGATCATCCGCGGCAAGCCCCCTACTCTCCTGCATCAAACACACAGTTTTACCTTGTATGCACGGTCAATTTTCCGTGCGGATCTTTAGCGGGATTTGTATTCGGCCCAGCCGTTCACCGCATTGGTCACGAGGTCTTCCCAAGAGATACCACCGGCGGTGTACTTCTGGATGTCCGGACCCGTGACATTGTCAGGCCAGCCAGCCGCATACGCGTTGTGCGTCCAGCCGATGGTTTTGCCCTCATTCATGTACATCATAATGTCGGCCGCAAGCGGATTGTCCTCGGCGGGTTCAACGCCCTTGTAAGGAGCGGTAAAGCCAAACTGGTTGACAGCGATGTCGTTCAGGTGCTCTACATAGATATACTCGAGGAACTTCGCAGCCCACTGCTGCTCTTCCTCAGAAACCTGCGAGTTGATCGCCCAGTAAGCGGGAACACCCGTCGGCAGGCGGTCGTGGTCGGCAGCCTTTTCATCGCCGTCGAGCGCGCTGTTGTTGTACGGGATCGGCAGGAAGCCGAGGTTCTCGGACGCATTGTCCATGACGTTGGCAATGGCGATGTACGCCCAGTCGCCCTGCTGGATAAAGACGGACTCGCCCATAGCGAACTCGTTCACGCCGAGATCATAGTCAAGCGTATTGATCTCGGCGCCGGACATGGTGGCATTGTTGATGTAGAGGTCATACGTCGCCTGGAGATCGGTGATTCTGTCAGCTGCTTCATCGGAAAGCGTCATAGCATCGAGCATTTCGGCCTCGTTGGCGTACGCTCTGCTGGTGGCAGCACCAAACATATGCTGGGCATGGTTCCAAGTGATCTTGCCAGGAACAGTGAACGCGCCCTTGACGCCGATTTCGTCCTTGTGTGCCTGAACATACTCGACAACATTCTTGTATGCATCGAAAGACTCGCGCATGGAAGTGACGATCGTGTCGAGCGAGGTCGTGTCGACGCCTTCAATATCGGCGCCCGCCACCTTGGAAAGGAGCTCCTTGTTGTAAATGACGCCGCCGCCCTCAACGGTGTACGGAACACCGCAGACCTTGCCGTCGATCGTCATCGCGTCAACGATGGAAGGATCAGCCAGATTCTTGTACACCGCCGTGTTGCTCAGATCCGCCGCATAGTCAAAATAGCGCTTCGCCTCGTTGGGGTTGATCAGGGTGTACAGACCCGGCTTATCTTCCTTCTGCATGGAGCTGGGGAGAAGATCTCCGTAGGAAACGCCGCCGCCCGCGTTCTCAAGACGAATCTTGATGTTGTTCTCCTTCTCAAACGCAGCGACTGCTTCTTCGAGCTGCTCCTGAATTTCGACCTTAAACTGGAATATGTAAAGATCGTAATCCTTATTGCTGCTGACGGTATCGCCGTTTGTGGTGCCGCCGTCGCCGGTGCTGCCGTCTTCGGCCGGTGCCGGAGTGCTGCTGCATGCGGTAAAGCAGGTTACCAGCATAGCGCACGCCAACAGAAGGCCAAGTGCTTTCTTCCATTTGCTCATAACAGAAACCCCCAAATTTTTCCGGCGCTTTGTCTTCGTCGCGCCTTTTCTACTCTTGTAAGTACTTCCAATTACTTACTAGTTATATTGTAAGCACTTTCATCAATATGTCAAGTATTTTTTAAAATTTTAATCATACATGCCAAATGTCAAGCTTCCTCATCCATCGCAGCCGGGTGATACCCGGCGCATAAAAAGCCCTGCAGAACGGCGTTATCCGCGCTGCAGGGCTGCAGGTTTTGATCTTGAAATTGTTTTTACGCGATGCAGAGCTTGAGCGCAGCATCCGCCGCAGACGCGGCGTCGGGCGTATAGCAGTCCGCGCCGATCGAATCGCAGAAATTCTGCGTCACAGGCGCGCCGCCGACCATGACCTTCACCTTGCTGTCGAGTCCTTCCGCCTTGACAGCTTCGACAACGCTCTTCATCTCGCCCATTGTGGTGGTTAGAAGCGCCGAGCAGCAGATGATATTCGCGTCGTTCTCCTTCGCAGCGGCGACAAACTTATCCGCCGGAACGTCAACGCCGAGGTCGATGACGCGAAGGCCTTTGCCCTCGAGCATCATTTTGACAAGATTTTTGCCGATGTCATGCAGGTCGCCCTTGACGGTGCCGATCACGGCGGTGCCCTTCGACTCGACGCCCGCGGCGACGAGATACGGCTTGAGGATCTCGATGCCGGCGTTCATCGCACGCGCGGCGATCAGCACTTCCGGCACAAAAACCTCGTTGTTCTTGAACTTTTCGCCGATGATGCTCATGCCGGACAGAAGCCCTTCTTCAAGGATATCCTTCGGAGCAATGCCCTCGTCGAGCGCCTTCTGAACGCCCTCTTTCACCTTCGGCGAACGGCCGCGCTGCAAAAGCTCGCTGATTTCTGCAAGAATACTCATAAAAAAACTCTCCCTTTTCAGTCGAAAACTTGTGCGGCGCGCCTGTGGGCGCTCGCCGCCATAACATATAGCTTTATTATAGCGGGGAAAGTTTTTTTCGGCTATCATTATTTTTGTCATTTTGGTATTATTTTTTACTTTTATGCTTTGGGCTGCCGTTTTTCATGCATGCGCGCACCGGGCCGGAAAGAAGCGAGCCAGATGACGAGCGCCGGCGCGGCGACGAGCGGTACGGCCGCATACTGATAATTTTCCAGCAGCGCGATCGCGTTCATGCTGCTGCCAAGCTGCAGCAGCGAAAGCCCGAGCGCCGCGGCGGCGCACCAAAGCTCTGCATAGCGCATCCTGGGGAAAAAGCTTGCAAGCGCGCGGGCCGCGAAGAGCGTAATGACTGCAACGCGAATGGCGTCGCACAGGAGAAAAACAAGCGCCGTGATAACCTCCTCCCGCTCGAAAAAGCCGCCCGCCGTGATGAGGCCTGTCGCTTCGTAGGAAGGATAATAAAAAAAGGACGACACCGGATAGCGCAGGACGATCACGTTGCGCATGAAGACCGGAAGAAGCACCGCTGCCGCAACAAGCAGGCCCAGGAAAACAGGCTTTTTATAGCCGCGCTCTTCCCCCGCGCCGAAGGGCAGCAGCGCAATGAGAAAAAAGCCTTCCAGAAACGGCATGGCAAAGGACGCCAGGGCGCCGCGCACCACCGGAAGCGCACCGCGCCCCAAAACCGGCAAGAGTTCAGACAGGCGCGCCTGCGGCAGCGACAGGACTGTTGACAGCACGAGGCAGACAAGCACCACCGGCGCTGCCGCGCCGGCAAAGCGTGCGGCAGGCATCAGGCCGTTTGACACGAGAAAGCACGCCGAAGCGAGCATCAGCAGGCACCAGAAGACCGGCGGCGTGCGCGGCATGGAGGCGACGCGCAGAAACAGTGCGAAATTGGCCGTAACAACACCCGCCGACAGCAGCGCAGCGGCGAGAAGCACTGCCGTGACGATTCCGCCGCCGAAGCGGCCGAACACTCTGCGCAGCATCGCAAAAAAGTCGAGGTCCGGAAAGCGCTTTCGCGCCGCAAGCGTCACTGCATAGAGCCCCGCCGCCGCAAGCGCCCCGCCAAGGACGGAGAGCCACGCGTCGCGCCCGGCCGTTCCGGTAAGATTATGCGTGACCGTGCCGCCGCACAGAATGAGAAACAGAAGCCAGAAGCACTGGCGGTTTGATACGCATTCGCGTTCAGGTCGCATATAAGACGTCCTTTCGTGGTATAGCGTTTGAGAATAGGCATAGGGAGCACGCCGGCTGACAGATGGAGTGTCCGCATGCCTCGATGAAGTCCGGCGTTCTGCGGGCGGGGTCCTTCGCTGCGCTCAGGATGACAGAGTAACTGTCATTCTGAGGCGAAAGCCGAAGAATCCCGGGCGCAGGAAGGCATTGCCCGGCAGCCTGCCGTTCTACGGACGGGATCCTCGCGTGCCCCGGAGGGGTATCGCTGCGCTCAGGATGACAGGTATGGGGGAGCATGCTCCGCTCAGGATGACATCGTGTGGGCAACTGCGCATGACACCAAAGCGCGCAGAACCGCTCCTTACCGCTCACGCAGCGGCGTGATAAGCAGGCCGCTGCCGACAAGGTCGGTCTCAATCTCCACGCGGATATCGCTGCCGGCGAACAGCGCGCGCAGATCCTCCTCTTCCCAGGCGGGATATTTTTTGATAAATGCGCGCCCGAAGCCGAGAATGTCGCTGCGCGCGCGCTTCAGCTCGCTGATCAGCGCATCCGCGCGGGCGGTGAGCTGCGCGGAAAGCGCCTGCTCCACCGCGGCCTGGAAGGCAGGATCCAGCAGGGCGCGCGGCTCCTTCGCCCCATCGAGCTCAGAAAGGATAGCTTTGAGACGCACGCGCATAACGAACGAGGCACGCCCCGCTTCATACCGGGCGTCGATGTCCGACGCGCTCTCACTCACGCGCACGGTGGCGGTCGTATCCGCCGCTGAAACGGGAAATTCCGTCTCCTCCGCGTGCGCGCGCAGCACCGCAAAGGTGCGCATCTGTTCCTCGTCGAGGATAAGGGCAATCTCATCCGCCGAGAGTGCGGCCACGCCGGTCAGGCGCAGCTCCTCCTCCTCGATGGAGACAACCGGCAGGCACCCGTCCGCCCCGCGCTCTGCAAGAAGATTGAGCAGCTCAAACGCGCGCATCTCAAGCAGCGGGCCGCGTCGGCTCTCGTGAAACGTTTTCGACAGGTCGTCAATCGCGCCCTCCGGCGCGTCTTCAAAAAGGTGGGCGGCGTCTCCCTCGGCAAGATACAGGTGAACGCTGGGCCTGAGCTCGCGCTCGCGGCACAAAACGTCGATCAGCGGCAGCAATCCGCCGCCGCGCACCAGCGCGCGGCCGATGACAAGGCTTTCCATATGGCTCCAGTAGAGCGACGGGCCCACCGCGGAGCGCGCACGGCCAAAGGCCTGCGCCGCGCTCTGTCCTTCCGCCGTGGCGGAAGCGGCCTTTTCCCCGGCGGAAGCATGCGCCGTGACGCGAACGCCCGCACCGGATGCGTCGACCGCCGCGGCGCGCACGATCGCCAGGTCGTTCAGCTCTCTGTAATCGCAGCAGGCTGTCAGAAGGCACGAAAGCGCCGCAGCAAGGGCGGCAATGCGGCTCTTTTTCATTAGCTCCTCCCCCTGCCGGCGACATCTCTGCCCTTTGGCTTCATGCGGAACCACGGCTTTCTGATCAGGATATCCTCCCCGCCGGAACCCGCGGCGGCGCCGACAAGCACCGGCACGCCGAAGGAGCGCAGTCTGCAAAGGTGTACCGCCACGAACAGAAGCGCAAAACCGCACCCATAAAGCCCAAAAAGAGCCGCGGCGAGCAGGAACAGCGCGCGCAGGAGGATATTCGCCCCGCGAAGGCGCGGCACCATGAGCGCCGTCACGCCGGAAAAGGCGACGATGATGAGCATGGGCGCGCTGACAAGGCGCGCCTCGACTGCCGACTGACCGAGCACCAGACCGCCGACGATGCCCAGCGTCTGCCCCACGGCTGCCGGCGCGCGTGTGCCGGCCTCGCGCAGAATTTCAAACGCGACAAGCATGCCGAAAGCCTCCAGCACACTTGGAAAGGGCACGCCGCGCCGCGCCTCGGCGATGCTGAAAATCAGCTCGGTAGGGATCATTTCCTGATGATAGGTGATCAGCGCGACGTAAACCGCCGGCAGGAGTACCGTAACAAAAAAGCCCGCCACGCGCAGCAGCCGCATCACAGAGGAAAAGAGATAATTGGTATAGTAATCGTCGTTTGCCTGAAAGTGCTCGATAAACGCAAACGGCACGGTCAGCGCCACGGGGCTGCCGTCGACCAGCACGGCGATGCGCCCTTCCAGAAGCTTGGCGGCGACGATGTCGGGCCGCTCGGTATTGCCTACGGTCTTGAACGGCGAATAGGGCGCGTCGCGGATATATTCCTGCAGATAGTTGGAATCGAGGATCCCGTCCATCCGGAAGCGGGAAAGGCGGTCTTTGAGCTCTCTGAGCGCCTCACGGTCGACGACGTCGTCGATATATGTCACGCAGATATTGGTGTGCGTCGTCTCCCCCACGGTGGAAAATTCCATTTTCAGGTGGTGGGTGCGGATCTTTTTGCGGATCAGGGCCATATTCTGCATGAGCGTCTCGTTAAAGCCCTCGCGCGGACCTTTGAGCGATGGCTCGTTCTCCGGCTCTGACACGGAACGGTGGGGGAAGCTTTTGGTGTCGATAATGATCGCGTCCGACGCGCCCTCGCAGAAGAGAATGGTATCGCCGTACACCAGCGAGGAGAGGATATCGTCCGGCTTCGCGGCGCGCTTGATCTCGACCGCCTCGACCACCTGGCGCATGAGATAGTCGATCAGGTCGGCCGGCGCCGTGTCCGGCGGCTGAAAGTGCGTCAGCGGCTCGACGATATTTTCGCTCATCAGCTCGGCGTTTGCCATGCCGTCGATAAAAAACAGCACAAAGCGCCACGACGGATCGTGTTTATTTGTCAGCTCGCGCAGAAGAAAGGTGCTGTCGTGTTCAAAAAGTTTCTGCATCATATGGATGTTTTTCTCCACGCTGCGCGTGAAGCTTTCGGGTGTCTGGTAGAGTGACATGCTCTTTCATCCCCTGTTTCATTGGTTTTTGCCGGCGGGCATGTCTTAGTATGGCATGCGGATGGGAAAATATGCAAAAGCATTCGGCAGCCGGCGCAAATCCCGTTTTTCCGCTTTGCAAAAAAAACAAATTTTTGGGGAACCGCACGGCCGCCAGGCGCGTATATCTTTATGAGAAGCGTCTCGTTCGGAAGCGGAACAAACGTCCGCGCCGGGCGGCGCGGCAGGGTGAGGTGAATGTGTGTTTGACGAGTATATCGGCCTGTATGGCGCGCGGCTCTACGCGCTGTGCCTGAGGCTGTGCCGGTACGGCGCAGACGCGCAGGACCTTTATCAGGAGACATGGCTGCGCGCCTGGCGCGCGCGGGCACGTTACGATACGTCGCGCCCCTTTGACGCGTGGCTGTCGCGCATCTGCGTGAACGCATGGCGTGACCAGCTCAGGCGGCAGAAGCTCGCACAGATGCTGCACGCACGCGATGCACAGTGCCCGGCCGTGAACGCGCAGGAGGACTATTCCGATGTGCGCGAGGCGGTCGACCGTCTTTCCGAGCCGCTCCGCCTGACGGTGCTGCTCTATTCCTTCAACGCCTGCAGCGTGGAAGAAACGGCGCACGCGCTCGGCGTGCGCACGGGAACGGTCAAGTCGCGCCTGAGCCGGGCCAGGGCATTGCTCAGAGAGGAGCTGAAGGAGTATGGATGAAAAACGTCTTCGCGCATATCTGACACAGGAAGCGCCGCCGCCCGCCGTGTCGGAACGCGCGCTCGCGGCCGAAGCTGCGCGGCGCGGCGCGCGGCGCCTTGCCGTCGCGGCATGCGTGCCGGCGCTGCTCTACGCGCTGGCGGCGGTCGCGGCTGTGGTTCGGATATTCTGCGTTTCACCGCGCTGGGGAGCGGCGGCGGCGATCGTCTCCCTGTGGGGCATGTCGGGCGGAGCGGCCCTCGCGGCGGCGTGCCTGCGTATGGAGACAGCCGCACAAAACAAAAGAGAGGGAGATATCTTATGGCTCCGGCAGTAACAGGAATCAATTTTGCGGCGCTGATCATGGTCCTCATCGTATGCGCGCTGCTGCTCGCGGCGGCGGTCGCGGCTGTGGTTTTGCTGCGGCGTGCGCGCAGCGCGCGCTGCCCCGTGTGCGGGCGCACGATCAGGCCGGAATACCGCGTATGCCCATACTGCGGCGCGCGGCATGAAAAGGAGGTGCGTTAAAAAATGTCTCTGTTTGCCGTCTTCCCGCTGCTCCTCTTTGCGCTGGCCGCCATTGCCGCGCCGGTGCTGACGGGCATCATCGTCTACCGCGATGCGAAAAGCCGCGCCATGGACGCGATCCTGTGGAGCCTTGTCGCGGCGCTCGCGCCGGGATTTATCGGACTGGTCATTTATCTTGTGGTCCGTTCTTCACACAAAAGCCTGGTGTGCGCACACTGCGGCGCGCCCGTATCGGAAGACTTTATCGCCTGCCCGCAGTGCGCCTCGGCGCTGAAATACCACTGCGACGCCTGCGGAAAGGCCGTCGATGCGGAATGGAGGGTCTGCGCGTACTGCGGCGCGCCGCTGCCGGAAGGGCGGCCTGCGAACGTGCTCACTCCCGCGCAGGGCGCTTCGGGCACGGGCCTGTGGGTGCTGCTGGCCTGTCTGGTTGCGGTGCCGGTTCTGCTGATCCTGACGGTATTTTTCTTCAGTATCGTGTAGGGTGCGCGCATCGCGGCGCTTCTATCGCCCGCAGGGCACAGAAAGGCGAATGCGATAGCGAAAAGGGTGCTGCATTGATCATGCAGCACCCTTTTGCATTCTGTTTTGCGCGCTTAAACTGCGCGGGCGGGCAGCGGCGCGGATGAGGCGCGCTGCATGTATGTATTTGCCGCGCTTTCCAGCGCGCGGTACTCCGGCATGCATGCGATCTGCAAAAGGTCCTGCGCACTGTCTTTTTCCAAGCGCATTTCGAGCGCTGCGCGAAGGCGCGCAATCTCCTCCGCAAGCACTGCAAGCTCGCCTCCGGCGTGTGCGCCGGGCAGCCCGGCGCGCGGTATGACGTCGATCCGCTCCATTTCCGGCCGGGGGCTGCTTAGCGCTGCGCAGGGCGTGTTTTCGCTCATTTGATTCACGAATCCTTTCATAATTTGTATTTTGTCTTTAGTATCCACGCCATTATATCATTTATTTATGTCGGAAAATGCTGGAAAATGACGGATGTCCGCCAAGAAAAAACTTTTTGGCGGACATCCGTTTTTTACTGTTCTGTAATCAAATTGATTTCGTTCGTGCGCGCCCCCTCGCGGGCAGCGAACGCACATGCCTATAGAAGGCAGCCGCAGGCCGGCTGCTATACGCGGTAAACGCCGTATTGGTGCGCGGTATTGTACATGGCGAAAAGATTCTCCACCGGGGTGTTGTCCTGGATGGAATGGGTGGGCGCGAAGTGATAACCGTATCCGGGCATCATGATTTCAAGCGTCCGGCGGCAGACACGCGCCGTCTCCTCCGCGGTGCCGTACGCCAGCGGCCCGGCCGTGGAGATACAGCCGCGAAAGCAAAGCCTGCCGCCGAAGTGCTCTTTGAGATAGCGCGGATCCATATTCTTTGCCTCAGGCTGCAGCGTGTCGACGCCGCGCACGCCCATTTCAATAAAATCCTCATACGCCCAGCTGGAGCTGCCGCAGGTATGGACGATGGTCGGGATGTGGTACGCCCCGGCAAGGTCGACAAACTGCTGATGGATCGGGCGGATCTGCGCGCGGAAAAGCTCCAGGCTCACCATGGGCGCGATCTGCGTGCCGAGATCCTCGCCGAGCCAGAGGAAGTCGACCTTCCCCTTCAGGCGGTGGAGCATGCGCTCCATGACGCCGAGCTGCATCGCCGCGCGGCGGCGGACAAAGCGCAGCGCCGCTTCATCTCCGAGCATGAGATGACAAAGAATATCCTCCATGCCCATGATGCGACCGTTGGAGTTGATAATGTCAGGGTCACCCGGACCGCCGAGATACAGCGCATACGCACTGTGCGCGGCGCAGAAGCGCTCGGCCAGGTCAAAATCAAAATCATCCGGATTTGGCACCGGAAAAGCGTCGAACATCTCATCCGTCGCATCTTTGAGCGGAAAGTCGCAGAAATCCCAGTAGCCGCCCGTCTCATGCTCCACCCAGCGCATCACGCAGCCCTCGACGGGATTGACGCGCCGCCCTTCCGGCGCGCGGAAAAGCTCCGGCCCGATGTAGCGGACCGGAATGCTGCGGTAATCGACGCCGAGCGCCTGATACGTTTTCTCCATGTCGTGATCAGGGATGCCGAGCGCCTCGGAAAAACGGCGGTGCACAGCGGCGTTGGCTTCGTAGCCGATGGTGACGCGGTCCGTGCGCTCGAGATTGAAGGTCTTTAATACGCGCTCCCTGGCAGTCATCGTCTCGCTTGCCTTCTGAATGCGCATTACTTTTTCTCCCCCACCTTCGCAAAAAGTGCGCGCACGACTTCCGCGGCCATCTTGGGACGGCGGTAGATGTCGAAAACGCCCTTGTTGTTCTGTGTCTTCGGCCGGCGCATGGCCCAAACCTCTTCCGTTACGCGGCAGTCGCAGAACTGCCAGATGAGAAGGCCGGAAATATACGCCCTGCTCCCCATCTGCTCGATGCAATGCGAAAGAATATCGCACTGGCGCTCCTCACTCCATTTTTCGCGCGCAGGCGAGCGGTAGCCGTAGATGCCGCCGGCGCCGAATTCGCTCATGATCAGCGGCTTGCCGCGCCCGGAGGTCGTCTCGATCCACGCTTTCAGCTCGTCGGCCATATCGCCGGGCGCAATATCGTAATACCACTCGGGGTAGATATTCATGCTCACGACGTCGCACAGATCGAGGCAGATGTCTTTATAATGCCTGTCGCTGGCAAACGTGATCAGACGCGTGCCGTCAAGCGCGCGCAGGCGCGCGATGATCGCCTCGTAGCACGAGCGGCCGTAGGGCGTATCGCTCGAGCACTCGTTGAGAAGCCCCCAGAGGATGATGCACGGATGGTTGTAGTGCGCGCCGACCATCTCGTCGGCGCACGAAAGGCTCTGCGGGAGGAAGTTCGCATGGCGCATCATTTCTTCCGTCAGGCCGCGCGCGTGCACTTCTTCCCAGACGAAGAGTCCTTTCTCGTCGCACAGGTCGAGGAAACGGCGGTCGTTGGGATAATGGCACGTGCGCACGGTGTTTGAGCCCGTCCACAGGATGAGGTCCAGGTCGCGGTTCATCTCCTGCACGGAGAGCGACGCGCCGAGGGAAGGATGATCCTCATGCCGGTTGAAGCCCTTGAGATAGACCGCCTCGCCGTTCAGGAGGATCTTCTCCCCATCGACCGTCAGCTCGCGGAAGCCGACGCGGTCGATCATATCATCGATCGCCTCGCCGCCCTCGAAAAGGCGCGCGGTCAGGAAAAAGAGCGCCGGGTCATCAGGGCTCCAGGGGCGGGCGGCGGGCGTTTTCAGGTCGAGTTCACACACGCTCTCCCGGCCTGCCTCCATACGCGCGCCGATGCGGGCGCGGGCGCCGGCAAGCGTCACCTCGCACTGCACCTCGCGCGCATGGCCGGAGAGATTGCGCAGCGCCAGTTCAATATGGGCGCGCCATACGCCGCCTTCACGGAACGTATGGCATCTGAGCGTGCGGATATAGACGTCTGCCACCTCCTCGGCTGTCACCGGACGCGTCAGGCCGCCGTATGTATAATAGTCGTTCGGGATGTGCAGGGCCGATTCCCTGGTAAAACGGTTGTCAGCGCGCACTTCGATGGTGTGCACGCCAGCCTCAACACCGCTGCACACGGCGGAAAACGCCGTATACGCGCCGTAATGGCGCGCGACGCGCTCTCCGTCAAGCAGCACCTCGGCGGTATGGCTGACGCCTTCGAAATGCAGCAGAAGGTTCGCCCCGGCGGAAAGCTCGATCTCCCTGCGGTACACGCCGCGCCCTCTGTAGGCGCACAGGTCCGGATGGCTCTCCCACGAGCCGGGCACCATCAGGTGCATCTGCCGGCCTTCCCCGCCTGCGTCATCCACCGTGTGAAACGCCCAAAGCCCGTCCAGGTTGTGAACAGGGCGCACTTTATGCTCCTCAAACGTCCGTTTCATCTCAAACTCTCCTCCAGCAGATAAAATTCATTTCCCATGCCGAACTCGGCAAAACAGTAGCGGTCGGTCCAGATATTCTCCTCTGTCAGGAAGCGCTCGGCCCAGCCAGGTTTGTCGGTGAAGCTGGAGGGACCCACGTCGTAGCGCTCGCCGGTGATATGATGGTGCGGCCCGTACAGATTGCGCAAGCTGCTGTACAGGGTGACGGAAAGCGTATTCTCCCCCTGCCGGAGATGCGCCGTGAGGTCCGTCTCAAACGGCGCCCAGGCCGCCGGGCCGCACGTTTCGCCGTTCACGGACACTTCGTAGAGCACGGCGCGCGG
The DNA here is from genome assembly GCA_934630445.1 of uncultured Eubacteriales bacterium. GTDB lineage: Bacteria > Bacillota > Clostridia > Oscillospirales > Butyricicoccaceae > CAKTWY01. The sequence continues at coordinate 7,920 of CAKTWY010000006.1, read as the reverse complement.
ACGCCTGCGCGCCGCACGCAGGATGCGCGCGTGCCCCGATGTGGCGACCTGCGCGGAAAGGGCCGCATTTCCGGCGTAAAAGCAGAGGCCCTGCTGCGCCAGGTCGCCAGCCGTGACGCGCACCGGAAGGGGCGCGGCATAAAACGGGCCGTTTGTGAAGACGGCGCTGCGCTCCCCCGCGGTATATGCGCCGGCGCTGTACACCCCGAACGCGCCGAGCAGGATCGGATGGCACAGCTCCATCTCTACGGTGAGCTTATTGAACAGCGTATCGGGGATCTCTCCGCCGTTGAGCAGCGCGTATGTTTCATCCGCGCAGGCAAAGTCGAGCGTGAGCGTCAGCTCGTTCATCCCCCGGCGGACGTGCTCCGTGATAGGGATCTTTTGAATACAGACGTCGTGATAATACCCCTCCGGCGCGACCGTGATGTGCGCGCCGTTCAGGACGATGCCATACTGCTGCGGCGATTCGAGCGCAAGCCAGAGCGGGCCGCACGCATCCGGCTCCAGGCGGAAATCAAAGGAAAAGGCCAGTTCCGCGCGCACGGGCCTGCCCGCGGATATGAGCTTTTTTGAGATCTGGAAGACGGGCATGCGATCGCTCATCTCTCCGCCGTCGATGGACACGCGCGCGTAGTCCATGACAAGGGCGTTCTCCTCATCCAGCGTGAGATGCCAGAGCGCGGGAAGGCTGCGCGCGCGGGAAGCCGCGCGCACGGATGCGCCCGCCGGGCCGGCTGCGCCGCGCTTCAGGCGCCAGGCGTGCGACTGCATGGGGGCAAAATCCGCCGTGAATGCGGTGCGCGCGCCGCATGTGCCGCCGCTCACGGGGCGCAGCGCGCCGTCGTCCAGACTGCATTCCCAGGCGCGCCACGCGCCCGGAAGCTCCACACGCGCGCGGACCGTGTCGGTCTGACTGATATTGACGGCAAACAGGACGTCCTCCTCCGGACCCAGACGCCGCCGCTGGTAATAAACCTGCACCGCCTCGCGGCCCGACGGGCCGGCGATCGAGAGCGCCTCGGGCGACGCGCCGCGCAGTGCCCCAGCAATTTCCCCGCGCGAAAGGGCAAGCTCCTCCCCGTGAGCGCGCAGCGTGTCAAGTGCATCCGGCGCAGGCGATTCTCCTATCAGACGCGGGAACGCACCGGTAAAGAACACCTTGCCGCCCGCGCGGGCAAAACGCGCGAGAAGCGCGAGCGTATCGCCCGCGAGCACCTCGCAGAAAGGCACGAGCACCGCCCGGTAGCGCGCCGCGCCGACGGAGAGGACGTCGTTCTGAACCGAGCCGAGCTCATGCAGCAGCGTCTCGTCGCCATAGTCAAAATCGATATGTTCTTCCAGAAGCCAGCGGCTGAGCGCTTCAAACTGTTCGTCGAGCGCGCCGGTTCCGCGGTCGGGTCGGTCGTACTGATAGCGTATGTAGGCGCTCGAAAGCGGCATGAGCACGAGCATGTCCGCCATATGCCTGCCGCGCGTAAGAAGATACGAAAGGCGCGTAAAATGGTCGTTGAAGACGGAATACGCCCCCCACCACGGCTGCTGATAATTTAGACACGGGGGATAGTCGTTTTTCCGCTGTCCGCGCATGGAGTAGAGCGCCAGATGCTGGCACGTGGCGTTGACGCCCAGGACGTAGAGCCATTCGGAGATCCATTTCATCTCCTCAAAGCTGATATTCCAGCCGCTGCCGCCGTATGTCTCGCATATAACGCGCTCACGTCCGCACTGATGCGCCGCGGAGGCGACCTGCTTGGCGGTGACCGGCGTGCCGATCTTCCGTGCGAGCCAGTCGACGCCGGGCATCTGCATATGGCGGTAAAACGTCATGGCGCCCGCGTCGTTGCGCACGCGCTCCCGCAATTCTTCCTCGCAGTTGATATGGCCGGTGAAAACAAGGCCGTTTTCCTCGCACCAGCGGCCGATCTGGCCGCTGAACGCCTCTGTAAAAAGGCGGCTGACCGTGCGGTAAAAATCAAAGCGAAGGCGTTCAAAGCCCTCCGCCTCATAAAAAAGGAGCGGCAGCTTGGGCAGAAGATCATAGCCATGCTCGGCCGCAAAGGCCGCGGGCAGCTTCAGCGACCACGGAACCGTGGGGCCGGAATACTGCGGCTCGTCCGTAAAGACTCCCTTCAGCCCCTGCCCGAAAAGCCCGCCCATTTCGCTTTTATACTTCTCATGCGTATGCGCAATAAACGCGCGCACCACGTCGCGGTCGATCACGTCGACATAATAGGGGTCGCTTTCCCAGGAAAGGGCGAGCAGGCGCGCGCCCTCCGGAAGCGCTGCGCGCTCATCCGCCAGCCAAGTCACGCGCGCGGCGCGCTCGTCCAGGGCGTAAAAGCCGATGGTGCGCTCCGTGCGCTCCATGCGCGCGGGAAAGGCGCGCGCGATCCACTTCCTCTGAAAAGCCGCGCCGAGCGCCGGGATCTGCCCGTCGCAGAAGCCGCTCGGCCAGCCGTTTTCATCATAAAGCCAGGTATCGATGCCGCACTTTTTCCCCTCGTCAACGCAGGCGCGCACGAGCGACATCCACGTCTGGGACAGATACGGCGTTGCAAGGCCGAAGCGGGCGTGAAAAAAATAGCCGCCGTGCCCGGTGCGCGCAAATTCGCGGATCTGGCGGCGCAGCTCCTGCTCCTCCAATCTGTCGTTGATCGCCAGAAACGGAATCGGCCGGTATTCCCCCGGCGGGGTTTGAAACGTATTGGTCCAGTCCACAACGCTACCTCCCGCGGCTATAAGCCGGAATGCATCCTTATATGCTTGATCCAGGTTCCTGCCGTACAAGGGCTTTACGCGCTGCGCGGCAGACGTGTTTTTTTGCTGTTTTTCGTGTTGAACGCCGTCATGATAACACCCGTACCGCCACGCGGCAATGACAATCCTTGCTCGATTATAGCATAAAATTGCTGTTTGATACGGAATGTAAGCCCTTACGCATGCTGCTGTGCCTCGTCATATTCAAAGCCCGCGCCCCCGTCCGTGTGATCGAGGAGCACTGTGCCGCCCTCGCGCAGGCGAAAGCGCACCCGGGCGCGCGCGTATTCGCGGATCACACGACGCATCGAGCCGTCCTCGGGCGCTTTGAGATCCAGCGGCACGCCGTCCAGCAGAACCGCCTCGAGGAAAAGCGCGCCCTGGCGCACGGCAAGGTATCCCTCCTCCATGGCGGCGACGCGTGCGCCGCGGTACGTGGCGATGCGCTCCTCGCGCCCGTTGAAAAGCACGCAGGCGAGCGTTCCGTCAAAGCCGCACCCGGCCAGTTTGAGGCGCGCGGCAGCTGCGACGACGCACGCGGGGGCGCCGCCTTTCTGAAAATTCGCCTGCGCCCAGAGATATCGCTCCGGGAAGGACGCGCCCCGGTCGCCTTCGATATACCCCGTTCCCCCGTCAAAGGAGATGCGCCGGCCGTTCAGCGTCACCGCGCCGCGCACGGTGTGGAAAAGGCTTTCCACACTGTGGCGGCAGACAAGCGGCGCATGGCGCAGCGGCCCCATCACATCGCCCTGCGGCGGTGTGAACGGGCCGTAGCGGAGCGCGCCGTCAAGCGCGAGGCCTTCGCCGCGCACGTGCAGGACGCACCCCTCACGGGAAAAGAACGAATCCCCGGCGGCGACAAAAAAGCCGGTTTTCGTCCTGACAAACGAATGCGCGGCGACGGGTACGCTCCACGCCTCGCGCTCGGTTACGACCTGGATCGACGCCGAGGCCGTGCCTGCCTGATCCACATGCACCGCCGGAATGAGCGCAAGCGTATGCCCGCGCGCGCTGTGTTTGACATATACGCCGTCAAAAAAGCCGCTGCGCGCTGTCATACCGCATCTCCTCCCTTCCTCTCCCCGTCCGGTTCGCCGGCGATCGGGGTCTGCGCCGGGCCGTCGATCCGCCTGCCCAAATAGTCAAAACGCGAGCCGTGGCACGGGCAGTCGAAGCTCTTCTCATCCGGGTTCCACGAAAGCTCGCACCCGAGGTGCGGACAGCGGGCGGCGACAAGGTACACCTCGCCCGCCTCATCCCGATACGCGCCGACTTTTTCCCCATCGTACGAGACGATGCCGCCGTGCCCGGGCGCAAGGGCATCGAGTTCGGCGCGCGGCGGCCGGACGAAGCGGCGCGCCAGCCCCTTGGACGCGGCGAGCGTCTCCTCCATGAGCGACACTGCCGAGGCCGACGGCGTGAAGCGCTGGGGAGAAAACAGCTCCGCCGCCGCGTCTTTTTCCCCGGTGACGAGCGCCGTCAGGATGCGCGCGGACACCATGGAGGAGGTCATCCCCCACTTCTGAAAACCGGTCGCGACATACCAGTTCGGCGTGGCGGCGGAAAAGCGGCCGATATACGGCATGCCGTCGAGCGGGATGCAGTCCTGTGCGGACCAGTGCGCAGCTTCGCGCGCAGAGGGGAAATATTTGCGCGCCGCGGCGCGCAGCAGGCTGTAGCGGCCGCCCTGCGTATTTTCGCCCGCGCGGTGACCCGCTCCGCCGAGGAGAAGGTATTTCCCCGCCGCGCGCAGGGAGTAGCCGTTCTCATCCGCGCCCAGATACATCCCGTCCGGGAGGGGCGCATCCTCCAGCGCGAGGACGTAGCTGCGCTGCTGGTGCATGCGCATGAAGTAGTAGCCGGGGCTGTTGATAAACGGATAATGGCAGCAGAAACATACCGCGCCGGCGTGCACTTCGCCCGAGGGGATTTTGACCGTGCCGCCCTGGACGTCGAGCGCGGGGGTGTTTTCATAAATGCGCAGTCCGTCCGCTGCCGCGGCGAGAAAACGCAGCGGGTCAAAACACGCCTGCCGCGGGAAACGAAGGGCCGCGGCCTCGAAGGGCAGCTCCGGCGCGCGCGTAAGCGAAGCGTCAATGCCGGCTGCACGTGCCGCCGCGCATTCCTCTTCCAGGGGCAATGGATCTTTGCGCGTGTAGATGTAGGCCGCGCATTCGCGCCAGCCGCAGCCGCCGAAGCGTCCGGCCATGCGGCGGTAGTCTCCGATGGCACGCTCGTTTGCCTGCGCGTAAAGGCGGGCCTTCTCCGCGCCGTGCGCGCGTGTGAGCGCTTCGTAGCACAGGCCGTGCTGCGAGGTGATCTTCGCAGTGGTGCGCCCGGTCTGGCCTGAGCCGATGCGGCTCGCTTCAAGCACGACGACGGAGAAGCCCGCGTCCGCAAGAAAACGCGCGGTCAGAACGCCCGCCATGCCCGCGCCGATGACAGCGGCGTCGGCGCGGAGCGTTCCTTCCAGCGCTGGCCTGTGGGGGATTTCGATATTTTGATGCCAAACAGACTGCATGGAATGCACGTCCTTTCATGCCGCATACACGCAGCGAACATTGTTACAAACACGCAACCGCCCCCGATGGCGGGAGGAAGGAACAGAGCGCCGAGCAGCGACGCAGGGAGGTATCTCCCGAAGCGAAGCGTGGGCGTTCGGCACAAAGTGCCGGGCGCACATGCTGAGACGCAGGGAATACCGACCGACTGCGGCGCGTCGGGAGGCGTGACTAAGCTGAAGGAAGCCCTTTGGGGCGACGCGCAGCGACGATTCCGACGAGTGGGCAAGTCACTTCTCTCAGGTTGACAGCATATTTTCTCCCCAGGCCGTTCGGCCGCTTTTGACAGTATTCCACATTTGCAGGAAAATTATTTTGCCGCGTGTACACTGCGCAGATGCAAAGGCGCTTTTCGTTTTCGACAAAATTTGATATACTGCTTGTATCTGAACAGGATGGTGATCACTGCATGAAACGATATATGCGCGCGCTCAGCCTGGTGCTCGTGCTGGCGCTTTTGGTGTCTTCCGGTGCGGCGGCCTCCGTGCGCGGCGAGACGTCGGCGGACGCGCTCGCCGCGCTCGGCCTGTTCCGCGGTACGGACAAGGGCTATGAGCTGACCCGCGCGCCGACGCGCACGGAGGCGGCGGTGATGCTCGTGCGCCTGCTCGGCTGTGAGGAGGAAGCGCGCGCCGGCGCTCGCTCGCACCCGTTCCGCGACGTCGCGCCGTGGGCGCAGGACTATATCGCATACATGTATGAAAAAGGGCTGACGCGCGGTATGAGCGAAACGCGCTTCGGCGCCGGCGAGCCGTGCAGCGCCCAGATGTATGTCACCATGATGCTGCGCGCGCTCGGCTATGACGAGGGCGACGGCGACTTTACCTACCAGACGGCGCTCGCGTTCGCGGCGTCCATCGGGCTGTGCGACGAAACGCTGACGGACGGCGTTTTCCTCAGAGGGAACCTCGCCGCTGTTTCGGAAAACGCACTTCTGACGCAGGTCAAATCGTCGGATGACGTTCTGCTGAACGTTCTGCGCGCACGCGGCGCGGTGGATGAGAAAGCCGCGGCGGCGTTTCTCTCTGCGCATGCGGCGCTCCTGCGTCTGAACGAAGCGTTCGCTGATACGGCGGACGGCTTTTCCGGCGAGACGACGCTCTCACGCACGGCCTCGCGCGGCGGCGGTTCCACATCGGTGCGCGTTGATGGAACCCTCGCGCGCTCGCACGAAGGCGCGCATCTCAACGCGTCGCTCACGGCGGGCAGCGATGCCGCTGCCGCCCGCGTATGGGAACGTGATGGCACGCTCTACCTCACGCGCGGCGGTGAAAACACCGCGCGGAGCGGAGACGCGCTCTCGCGCATGTGCGCGCTTTTCACCCCCCGCCTGGCGCCAAACCGCTACGCCGCGCTGACGCTGGACGAGTCGGTTCTGACCGTGCGCTTTGACGATGCGGCGTGCCGCGCGCTTGCGCGGGCATGGATGGCGCTTGACGGCGCGGCGGACGAAACGGACGAGCTGACACGCGCGGACGTGCGCTTCACGGCGGAGCTGTCAGACAGCGGAGCGCCGGTCCGTGTGACGGTCACGGTCGACGCCGCGTGCCGCGGTGCAGCAGGCCTGACCGAATATGAGGCGACGTCGTCGCTGACATTTTCCCATCTTGGCGAGGTGGAGATCGCTTTTCCCGATGCGCTGACCTTTACGGATTCCCCGCTCGCGTAAGGCGCCGGGTTCATTGCTGACTGATTCAAAAAATAGAAATTTTTGCCGGAAGGATATTTTGACCGTTTGCTGTAAAAAATGACGGTAGCAAGCCCTTCATATTTTCTATTACTTTTGAAAGGAAGTCAGCAAACATGTCTCTTACCTTTAAGCGTATGCTCGCGGTGGGTATTGCGGCGCTCATGATCTGCGCGCTCTTTACCGGCTGCACGCGAGACAATGCAAACAACAACGGCACCACCAAGCCGCCGACCGACAACAACGGCAATATCAACGGCAACAACAATGCCAACGGAAACGGAACCACCAACGGCGGTACAACCGACAACCTTCCCAACGACAACAACACCACGCCCGGCACCGAAAATCCGAACGGAACGGAAAATAATGGCACAGGCGGAACAAATACGCAGACGCCCGCGTCTGGAGTATCGGTGACAAACATTTACGACGCGATCTCCGCGGAGCTTGGCTCCGCGGAGGGCGGCCTGCCGAGCTTTACCGATGTCGACGATAACATACTGGATGAAACGTATCAGATCGCCAAAGAGGATGTGGCGGAATATGTCGGCAAGATGCCGATGATGAACGTCAACGCCACGGAGATCTTCATCGCGCGGGCGGGCGAAGGCAAAGTCAATGACATTGAGGCACAGCTGAAAAAACGCCAGAAAGCGCTTGACGAGCAGTGGAAGCAGTACCTGCCCGATCAATATGAGCTTGTCAAAAACTACAAGCTTGTTAAAAACGGCGACTATGTGATGTTTTTTGTAGGCGAAGGGGCCGACCGGGCCGTGGAAATTTTTAACGAGCATACCAAAACGAAGTAGCCCTGCCGCGCGTCTTACCTCATGCGGGGCAGCATGAGGGTACATAAGAACCAGCGCCGAGCCGTGTGTGCAGGAAGACATATGCGGAGCGAAGCGTGGG
>CAKTWY010000005.1 GCA_934630445.1 uncultured Eubacteriales bacterium | reverse complement strand
GCCGCACGGCAAGCGCCGCGGGCTGAGCGATCCGGGCCTTCCTGATGAAGGCAGACCGGCGCAGTCAAGCCTGTGCGGCAATGGCAAACAAGGGAAAGGACGCTATATGGACGCTGTGTTTGAATACATCACCTACAATTTTGATATCCTATTGAACATCCTGGGTGCGACGGGCACGGTCATTTTGCTTTTTGCGGTGACGATCCTCTGCTCCATCCCGTGCGGCTTTCTTTTCACGCTGATGAAACAGAGCCGTTCGCGCGTGCTGTCAACGGTTGCGGGCGTTTATATCACCGTTATCCGCGGAACGCCGCTTCTGCTGCAGCTGTTCTTTTTTATGTTCGGGCTGCCGCTGATTCCCGTGATCGGATCATATCTCAAAATGCCGCGCCTGGTTGCGGCGATGGTCGGCTTTGTTTTCAATTACTCCGCCTATTTTGCGGAGATCTTCCGCGGAGGGCTGCTCGCAGTCGATAAAGGGCAGTACGAGGCGGCAAAGGTGCTTGGCTTTACCCACTGGCAGACCATGCTGAAGATCGTCATCCCGCAGATGTTCCGCGTGGCGCTGCCGTCGCTGACAAACGAGTTCATCACGCTTGTCAAGGACACGGCGCTCATTTATGCCGTCGCGGTACCGGATATCCTAAAGGTCGCCAAGGACGCAATGAACCGCGATTTTCGCATTTCGCCGCTGATCATGGCGGGTATCGTATATCTGATCCTGAATTTTATTGTGGAAAAAGCCATGGGCCGCCTCGAAAAGCGGTATCAGTTTGAATAGGAGGCGCAGGGCATGACGGCAATCCAGGTAACAGGGGTACATAAGGCGTTCGGCACGCTCGAGGTCCTCAAAGGCATTACGTTCAGTGTCCGCCGCGGGGATGTGGTGGCGATCATCGGGCCGTCTGGCTCGGGAAAGAGCACCCTTTTAAGAAGCCTCATCGATCTGGAAACGATCGACGGGGGCAGCATCGAGATTGACGGCAGGTTCCTTGTGCGCGACGGGCGGTATCCCACGGCGGAAGAAAAGGCGAGGGCCGTATCCGGCATGGGTATGGTTTTTCAGAATTTCAATCTTTTCACAAACCTCACGGTGGAAAAGAACCTGATTCTACCCGCCATGACGGTGCGCAAGGAAAAGGAGGAGGCGGCGCGTGCGCGCTGCGTCGAGCTTTTGCGCAAGGTCGGGCTGGAGGATAAGATGAAAAGCTATCCGGCGAGCCTTTCGGGCGGGCAGAAGCAGCGTGTGGCGATCGCACGTGCACTGATGATGGATCCTGATATCCTGCTTTTTGACGAGCCGACGTCATCTCTGGATCCGGAACTGACAGGCGAGGTGCTCGAGGTGATGAAGCGCCTTGCGGCGGAGCATATGACGATGGTGGTCGTCACGCATGAAATGGGCTTTGCGCGCGAGGCGGCAAATCATGTCATCTTTATGGACAACGGCGTTGTCGCCGAGGAGGGCACGCCGGAAGAGGTTTTCGCAAACCCGAAATCGGAGCGCGCAAGGGCCTTTCTCAAAAAAGTGCTGTAGCGGCGCATACGCGCGCAGAACAGATCAGATTGGGCGACAGGCGGGCGGCTTACGGGCCGCCCGCCTGCTTGCTGTTCCGGCGGACAGAGACACGGCAGGGAAAAGAATATTTGACTTTCTGCGCTGCGGCAGATAAACTGAAAACAGGAGTTTTTTTTGCAGGCGCATCACAGCGCCGGTTACAAGCGCAAAACCGCGTTTTATTCCATGCAGGAGGAGAGCGGAATATGTCGGATATCAAAGAGGTTGCGCAGCGCGCGGGCGTATCGATCGCGACGGTTTCGCGCGTGCTCAACAACAGCGGACCCGTTTCAGAAAAATCCCGAAAAAAAGTTTGTGATGCGGTGGAGGCGCTTGACTATAAGCGCAATAATCTGGCGCGCAGCTTCCGCATGCGCCGCAGCGGGTCGCTCATGATGATTTCCAATGATATCCGCAACCCCTTCTTTCCGCCGATCGTGCGTGGGATGGAGGATGCGGCCGCGCAGATGGGGTATTCGCTTCTGATTGGAAACGCCGACAATTCATCGGAAAAAGTACTTCATTATCTGAATGATGTGATGATGCATAAGGCGGACGGCGTGATCCTCATGACGCCGTGCTGCCCGCATGATAAGCTGATCGAATTTGCACGGGCAGTGCCGATGGTGCTTTTGAATACGCACCTTGGCCATGATATTCCGAGTATCGGCATTGATGACACGGCGGCCTTTGCGTGCCTGGCAGAACATCTGATTTCGCTGGGCCACCGCAATATCGTATATTTCGCAGCTGCACGCATAGGAGTGGCGGAAAAACGGCTTCAGGGTTATCGAAGTGCCCTGGAAAAGCATCAGATTCCTTTTAAACCAGAATTTGTCCTGCAGATCGAAAACACCACGATGGCAAGCGGCTATGACGGTATGGCGCGCCTTTTGGAGCGGCGTGAACGGCCGACTGCCGTGATGGCCTATAATGATCAGATCGCCATTGGCGCGCTGAGGTGCGCGAAAGAGCACGGCGTGCGTGTGCCGGAGGATATAAGCATCACTGGATTTGACGACATCGCCTTCAGTACGGCGGTGGAGCCTGCGCTCACAACCGTGCACCAGCCCGCCTACGAAATGGGGAAAATGGCGGCAGAGCGGCTGTTTGATGTGCTTAACGGTACGGCGTGCACGCAGCATACACAGCTTCCGGAATGGAAGCTCATTGTGCGTGCAAGCACCGGCCCTGCGAGCCGGTGAGCTTCGCAAAATAAAAAACGGCAGTATCAAGGAGGGCGCTGCCGCGGCAATGTTGCCGCGGCAGCGCTCCTGTCGTTCACCGTACAAAATCGATATGAATGCGCCCGTTTGACGTATGCACGGAGAGGCTTTTTTCCAGCTCGGGATAAACAGCGTTGGCAGGGAGGTTGCATGCGGCGTTGCTTGTATGGCTTTGAATCGAATACGCACGCATGTCGCCGTAAAGCGTACCCGTTACAGGAGCGTTGGAGGTCTTCAGCTCGAGCCTGGTGCACGGAAGATCGGAAAAGGTGAGCGCGGCGTTATTCGTCTTCAGCGAAATTTCTCCTGCAGCGGTGAGGTGTTCGGCGTTGATGCGTGCGTTGCTGGTTGCAGCGCGGACCCGTTCGGCATGAATGTCGCCTAAGAGGATCGCACCATTGGTCGTCTCAATGTCGAGCGGCAGGCAATGGATGCTGCCTGCGATGACTTTTGCATTGCTCGTCTTGATGTGCAGGAGCTGGCAGTTTATCCGCTCGGCGCTCACCTTGGCGTTGCTGGTGATCAGATTTAGGTTCCCGGCCGCGAGATCTGCCGCATGAACCGAAGCGTTTGAGGTCCGGATGCATACGTCTCCCTTGTACGCGCCGGGAATCTCCAGACGAATTTTTACCCCGATGCGGAACCAATTGAAAATATGGAAGGAAAACGGGCGCATTCTGTGGCGGAATGTGAACGTTCCATCGGCAATATCCGATGAGACCTCATCGATGCCCTTGCGCGGATGAAAGGCAATACGCACGGTATCGCCGGCAGCCGGAGCAATCTCAATCGGGGTGTCCCGCGTATCGATATCAATGCTGCGGATGTCCTGAGCAGGCGCGGAATAATCGCCGCCCTGCACCTGGGGCGGGAGGCTGGAGAGGCGCTGCCCGTAGTCCTCATAATCCTTTATGATTCGCGCGGCGGCTTCGTCGGGGGAGCCGAGGGAGAGGATGATCTCCTCCTCGTTTTTTCCCAGCTCGATGCCGTCGAGAATCAGCTCGCTGTAATATGCACAGATCTGGCGCCTCTCTTCGACGCCAAGCGGCGTGAGCCGGTCTTCCAGCGCCTGCAGGAAAGCTTCTTTTTTCATAAATGACGTTCTCCTTTTCTGTTTTGAATAAAAGCACCGGCATACCGGAGTGCGCGCCCTTTCCGGTAAAACATGCGGTCGTTTGGCTGTCAAAAAGATGAATTGCCTTCGACAAAATGATAGATCCGCTGCATTTGTTCCCATTCGGAAAGAAACATGCGGATGCGCTCGGTGCCTGCGGAAGTGATCCGGTAATACTTTCTCGTCCGGCCGTTGTGCTCCTGGGTATAGCCGGTCACGCATCCAAGACTCTCCAGCCGCTTGAGCAGGGGATAGAGCGTTGATTCTGATATCTCCACACATTTGGAAACTTCATCGATGATCACATAACCATATGACGGGCCCTTTTGCAGAACGGACAGTACGCATATATCCAGCACGCCTTTTTTGCGCTGGGTATCCAATCCACACACCTCCTGAAAATTTGTTTGTGAATAATACTATCTATTACATAGTATGTTATGCACAGTATATGGGCGACATGGCATTTTGTCAAGAGAAATTGCAGAAAATTAGTTGACGTGTCAACTAATTCGGCGTATGCTGTATCCGAAAGGGAGGATGCGGTATGGAAAGCACATATCGCGCGATGGCAAAAATTGCACGCGTGGAGCAGATGTATGTCGCGAGAAGTGCGCGCGGCGAGGAGCTGAGCGCGTCGGCACAGGCGTGCCTGCGCGCTGTGCGGAAGTCGCCCGGCATGAGTCAGGAGGCGCTTGGCGCAAAGCTCGGAATTGACAAGGCTGCGGTTACGCGCATGCTGCGGCGGCTCGAAGCTGCCGGGTATGTCCGGCGTGAACGCAGCGCGGACGACAGGCGTGTCAACCGCCTTTTTGCGACGGAAAAGGCCACGGCTTATAAAATGGAGACGGTTACGGCGCAGGAGCGTTTTTATGAGTGGCTGTATGAGTGCCTTACAGCGGAAGAGCGCCGCGCACTGGATACCATCCTGCAGAAACTGTATCTCCGCTCCAAAGACGAGCGGCGTGCGCAGTTCGTCCATTTAAAAGAACGGGAGGCGGCGATTCATGAAAAAGAATAGGATGGATGCAGCCGCACGCAGGAAGGGATTGGAGATCAGGCCTGTGGAACGGCCGGACCGTCTCGCATCCTATTGGTTGGCAGAGGGGAGAAGCGTTATCTGCATTGTTCTTTCCGGAATTGGGTGCAACGCTTTTATGGCAGTGGTGCCCCTCCTGCAGGGAAGGCTGATCGATGCACTCTTGAAACGAACGCCGCTCAGCGCGCTCCTGCAGGAGGCAGCGCTTTTTGTCGGCGCGGTCCTGATGATCCAGCTTGTGCGCTATGTAAAGCGCTTTTATGTCAGGCGTTTTGCAAACAGCACAAGCGCGTCTTTGCGCTTGACGATCTACAACAATGTCATCCGCCGGGATGTGCACACGCTTGAAACAGAGCAGGCCGGCGACCTCATGACCCGCGCGGTCGCAGACGTGGAGCTTTGTACAGAGGGCATGCGCAAATGTACGACCGAAGTGTTTGATACAGGCGTGCTGCTGTGTGCTTATTTTGCCGCGATGCTTACATATGATGTGAAAATTACGCTTTTAGGCTGCCTGTTTGTGCCCGTGGCGATGCTGCTTGCCCGGGGGCTGAAGAAGGCGGTATCACGTCTGACGGCCGACTATCGCGAAGAGGCGGGGCGTGCGGCAAATCTTACGTATGAAACGGTTTCAAACGCCATGCTTTTTCGCGTGACAGGGCTGGAAAAGCAGCGCTGCGCGGCGTATGCCGCCGGCCAGGAGGTTTTACGGCGGAAAGCAGAGCGGGCCAACGTGATGGAAAACGCCATGCAGCCGATATACAACGTTATCGCTTTGATGGGGATTGTCGCGGTCATTGATATGGGCGCCCGGCAGGCCATTGCGGGCAGATGGAGCGTAGGCACTTTTTCGGCATATCTGACGATGTTCACCGCCCTCACGACAAAGGCCAGCAAAGCCGGGAAGATGTTCAATGCCGCGCAGAAGGCAAAAATATCATGGCTTCGGCTCAAACCGTATCTCGGTCCATACCGGCCTATGGAGGCGCTGCCGGAAAAAAGCTGCGCCGGCGTCTCCCTCGAGGTGGAAAATCTGGCGTTTTCCTATCCGAAAGCTGCAGAAAAAGCTGTGGAGGGAATTACCTTTACAGCAGCTGCAGGGCAGGTGATCGGGGTGACAGGCCCTGTCGCATGCGGTAAGACCGCGCTGGGGCTGGCACTGTCGGGCCTGTTTGGGTACGGGGGCTCGATCAGGCTATGCGGGCGGGAGCTCAGCACCTGCCTGCCGCAGGAAAAAAGCCGCCTGATCTCCTGGCTTGGGCATGATCCGCAGCTTCTGTCTGCGACGATCGAAGAAAATATCGCCATGGGAGAAAAGGTGGATGTGCTGCGTGCGTTGAGGATGGTCTGCTTTGAGGAGGATCTGCAGACGATGCCGGATGGGATCGATACGCAGGTCGGCAGCGAGGGGATGCAGTTGAGCGGCGGACAGAGGGCGCGTCTGGCGCTTGCGCGTACGCTCAGCCGCGGTGCGAAGCTTGTGATACTCGACGATCCGTTCGCGTCGGTCGATCTCAAAACGGAAGCAGAGATCCTCAGGCGCATACGCGCGCAGCTCAATGATGCGGTGATTGTTCTGCTCTCGCACAGGCTGAATGCTTTTCCGCTGACGGATCAGGTCGTTATGATGGAGGACGCACACACCGCATGCTGCGCTCCGCACGAAAAGCTGATGGAACGCTCACCGCTCTATCGGAAGATATTCGAGCTGCAAAAAGCACAGGCGGAGGAAGCGTTATGAAACAAAAAAGCATTGTTCGTTCCGCGCTTCAGGCTGCTGTGCGGGAAAGCAAAGGATCTCTGTGTCTTTTGCTGATCACAGTGCTTGCTTCAGCGGGGCTGAGCCTGGTTCCGCCGCAGCTTTTGCGCCTCATTGTGGACCGCTGTCTCGCACCGCGCAGCAGCGATGGGCTGCGGATGCTGGCGTACATTTATCTCGGTGTGCTGATTCTGACCGGAGCGGCGGATTTTTTGAAGGAGAGTCTGCTGGTTGTCCTTGGGCAGAAGATCACATGCCGGGTGTGCATTGCCATGATGGAAAAGCTGAACCGCGTGCGTACGGCATATTTTTCGGCAAACGACACAGGGGCGATCGTATCGCGCTTTACAAACGACGTTGATGCGATCAATGACCTGTTTGCAAACGGCATTGTGGGCATGTCCGTCGACTGCCTGAAAGTTGTGGGGATCGCCTGGTCGATGTGGCTGTTCAGCGCGCGGCTTGGCGTACTGATGCTGCCGCTGATCGGGGCGGTGTTCCTGTTTACGCGTGCCGTTCAAAAAAGGATGCTGCGCGCGCAGATGCGGGGGAGAACGGCCGCAGGCAGACTCAGCCACCGTCTTTTGGAAACGCTTAAAAATGCACACATGATCAAACAAAGCGGAAAAGAGCGCTTTATGGAGGATTTGTACCGCAAGGATCTGGAGGAGAATTTTGACGCGGCGGAGCGGATCAACCTCTTCGATTCGTTTTATTCCCCCATCATCCAGCTGATGCGTGCGCTGACTATCGCGTTTGTCGTGCTCCTTTCGTCGGATGCGCTGGGATTGACCGGCATCTCGCTCGGCACGGTGGCCGCTGCGCTCGATTTGATCACAGGCCTTTTTGCGCCGATTGAAAATCTGGGTATGGAGATCCAAACGCTTCAGCGGGCCGTTTCAGGCGTGCGGCGTGTGGAGGCCTTTTCCTGCGAGGCGGAGGATGAGCGGCCAAAAGATGGAGACATACAGGCGGAGATGCTCTTGACGCCTGAGCGGCGGGTGCGGCTGCGCTTTGAAAACGTGTCTTTTTCCTACGAGGGAAAAGACGCGCTTTTCCGGAACGTAAGCTTTACGCTGGAAACGGAGCAGAAAGCCGCGGTTATCGGCCGTACGGGGATCGGCAAGTCGACGCTGCTGCGTCTTGTCCTGGGGGTTCTCCGGCCGACGGACGGTTGTATAACGCTGAATGGCGTGGATGTCTGGCGGATTCCAAATGAACAAAAGCGGAAATTATTCGGATATGTCGGGCAGGAATTTCATTTTGTATCGGGAACAATCGCCGATCAGATCAGCCTGAAGGACCCGGCCATTACCCGGGCACAGGTGGAATGGGCGATCCGGCAGGCCGGCCTTGAACCGTTTGTGCGCGCATTGCCGCAGGGATATGACACGCAGCTCACCGCTGACGGGAATTTTTCGCAGGGTCAGCGCCAGCTCATGGCTGTAGCGCGCGCGATTGTATGCGATCCGCCCATCCTGCTTCTTGACGAAGTTACGGCCAATCTCGACAGCGTGACAGAAAAATCACTTCTGGACACGCTGAAACGGACTGGGCGCGGGCGCATGATCCTGACGGTCTCTCACAGGCTGTCGGGAATATTGTTCTGTGACCGGCTCGTCGTTCTGGAGGCGGGCGCCGCCGCTGACGTCGGTACGCCGCAGGCGCTAGCTGTGCGCAATGCCTGGTATCGCCGGAGCCTTGCGCTGCAGGAACATTCCTGGAGTGGGGGGTAAACGAAAGACAAAGCGGGCGTTCACTTCGGTGAACGCCCGCTTTGCCGTTTGTTTGGGTGTTGATTTTTTTACGCGTAGAACGCGTGGTTGCCAATCGTCGCAACATAGGGGCGATTGCGCGAGGCCCACTGATTTTGCGCGATCCGGGGGTTTAAGAAGTACAGGCCGCGCGGAATGATTTCGTACCCTTCCAGGCAGATCTTTGCGGCGATGATGGACTCTTCACTCGGGGTCTTGTAAATAGAGTTGTTTACCGTGGGGGTAAACTGCACGCCGTGGCGGCGGTCGAAAATGACCTCTTTGACCGTGTTGGGAAACTGGCTGTTTTCCACGCGGTTCATGATGACGTTGCCGACGGCAAGCTTGCCTTCAAACGATTCGTTCCCGCTTTCCGCGTGGATGATGCGCGACAGCCAGTACACATCATCCGCATCATAAAAGCTTTCGCCGGATTCAAAAGCGTATGCGCCGCTTTTCAAAAGCACGGCGCCGTGCTCGCTGTTCCAGGTAAGAGCCATGCCGTAAACCTGTGCGAGCGTGCGCACGGGCACAAACATCACGCCGTTGATCACGCGGGCCCTGTTCGGCAGGAACAGATAGCGTCCGTTTGCGACCAGATAGCGTCCGTCCTGTATTACCTGAAGATTCAGGCCGGAGGCGGAGATGTTGGCGCTCAGGGTCTGCTGATTCCATGTGACGGTGCAGTCGGATGCGGTCTCGCAGAATGCCCGCAGCGGAACATACGTGGTATCATTGATCATCAGGGCAGGCGTTTCCAGGAACATTGCTTGGTCATCGAGGTAAACGTCGACTTCTTCATACGCTGCGTTTGCAAACACGGTACATGCAATCAAAGACATACAAAGCACAAGCAAATATTTCAGTTTTTTCATTTATAACTCCTTTTCCCAAACGTTGTGGCCATTATAAATGAAAAAATTAAAATGGTCAAACCGAGAAAGCGCAATCGATCGGAAAAATAAGAACAAAATGTGAACAGATTGATTTTTGTCATAAAAACGGCAATATAAACATGATTTTTTCGCATTTAATGAAAAAATAGTTTTGAAATATGCACTTTTTAAATATATTTCAAAGGTGTAACAAAATGGTTACAAAACGATTACAAAGCAAAAACGTGTGCAGTATAGATAAAAAAGCAAATTTTATGTCAACTTCAATTGGTTAAAAAATAGAAAGTGAGATAGAATAATCGGGAAATGTCGAAAAAGTTAAAATAAAACAAATTATAACATGATAATGTTGAATAAAACGATAAAAAAGTGCGAAAAACAAAAATAAAAAGCGCGCTGCGCCGCAGTCCGGCGCAGCGCATTGTCAGAGATATTTTTTCATTTGCTCGACGTTGGCCTGTTCGGTCTTCAAAAGGCAGTCTGCAAGTTTCCGTACGCCGGGATCTGTTCCTGTATAATCGTTCAGACACTTCGTACTTTTGGTGATGCCCATGGTATTCCCCTGAATCATCATTTCGGCTATCTTAGAAGGGGAATGGTCGCTGAGCGTTTTGACTGTGGACATGACTTCAGAGGATACTTTTGCCATAGTGCCGATCTCTTTGGGCTGCTCGCCGCGTTCATAAAGAAGTTCTCCCGAACGGTTTGCAAGATCCTTATATTCGTTCATCTGTGCGTTCAGCGCCTGACGGAAGGTTTCGTCTTTGGCATATCCCAGTACATCAAAAATGCCTTGTCTGCCCATCTGGGCGGTTTGATGGATGTGCTGCAGCAGTTCGTTGTCGTTCATAATGAAAATTCACCTCGCATTTTAATATACCCAATAACATAAAAAATAGCCGCAGGCTATTTTTTATCGCATGCGCGGCGGTTGTCCGCAGGACGAGACGCGGGCGGATGAGATCAAAGTTTTTAGTGTAAAATTATAAAAATGTAGCCGCTCCGGGCTTTTGCTCCGGAGCGGCAGGCATATTTTCAATGAACTTTCTGTCGGTTGCCATGCGGATTGGACGTTACCGGCGAATCTCGTCAAACAACATTTCC
Organism: uncultured Eubacteriales bacterium; assembly: GCA_934630445.1. GTDB lineage: Bacteria > Bacillota > Clostridia > Oscillospirales > Butyricicoccaceae > CAKTWY01. The sequence continues at coordinate 19,914 of CAKTWY010000005.1, read as the reverse complement.
AGCGCGCGGATATTCGCACGGCTCTCGCGCAGGGTGTAGCGCGGCGCCTCTCCTTCCAGCACGCAGCGGCCCATTTGCTCGAGCTCGAGCGCATAAGAACTCTTATAGGAGAGCGTGACGGTGCGGCGCTCGTCCTTTGTGGACACTTCGTAGGATACATCTCCCCATGCGTTCGGCGTACGGTCAAAGCGGATGCAGCCGCGCGTGCCCTTCACTTCCGTAACGCGTTTGAATGCAGAGTCGAGCGATGTTTCAAGCAAACCGTATACGCCATCTCCCAGGTCGAATGCGCCGTAACAGCAGACGTCGACGCCTGTCGGGCCGAAGCGGCCGACCGCCCTTGCGGAGACCGGTTCGCGGCCGGTCAGAGTGCGGATGGTCTGCGTGCAGTAGCAGCCGATGTCGTAAAGCGCTCCGCCTTCCAGCGCTTTATCCCACACCACGCTCGGGCCGTCGTCCAGCGGGTAGCAAAACGCGGAGTAAACGCTCTTTACCTCGCCGATCTCGCCGCTGGCGATGACGGCCTTCATGCTGTCAAAAAGCGGGGAGTGCATACAGGCGAAGGCCTCAATCAGGATGACGCTGTTTTCGCGGCATGCGGCCTCGGCTTCGTCAAGTTCCTGCTGCGTGCAGACGAGCGGCTTTTCGCAGAGGATGTGCTTCCCGGCCCTGGCGGCGCGGATGATCCACTCCTTGTGCAGCCCGTTCGGAACGGGAATATAGACCGCGTCGACGGCGGGATCGCGCAGCAGCGCGTCATAATCCAGATACGTGCGCTGCGGATGATAGCGCTCCTTCATGCGCTCAAACCGCGCGCCGCCTCTGCTCGCAAGCGCATAAAGAACGCCGTTGTCGGTTTCGTTCACCAGAGCGGGAACAAGGCGGTTTTCTGCGATGTCCGCACAGCCGAGGATCCCCCAATTGAGCTTTTTCATTGTTTATCCTCCTAAATCATTCATATCTGCTGCGGCGCTTCGCCAGGCAGGTCGAGCGCGCCTGAAAGTACGCCGTCGGCCCATCCGGTGATGCGCACCGGCAGCATGCGGCCCTTGAGCGAGTCGTTTGTGCGCACGTGTACGAGACAGTAGTTTTCACTGTGGCCGGTTTCCAGGCCGGTTTCCTTCTGCTCAATGAGCACGGTGAGCACGCGCCCAACCTGTGCGGCAAGATATGCGTCCGTCATTTCGCGCGCAGCTGCGGCGGCGCGCGCGGCGCGCGCGTGTTTTTCAGCGGCCGGCACCTGCTCCTTCATCGAATAAGCCGGTGTGCCCTTGCGCCGCGAGTAGGGGAAAATATGCATTGCGGAAAAGGCACACTGCCGGATGAATGCGAGCGTGTCGGAGAATTCTTCCTCCGTTTCGCCCGGGAAGCCCGTGATGAGATCCGTCGTCACCGCGCAGCCCGGGAAGGCAGCGCGCAGCAGCGCAAGCGACTGGGCATACCGTGCGGTGTCATAGCGTCGGCGCATGCGGCGAAGCGTCGCGTCGCAGCCGCTTTGCAGAGAGAGATGGAACTGCGGGCACAGGTTTTTATATTTCTGCAGCCGTGTGCAGAAAGCTTCGTCAACCGTGCGCGGCTCGAGAGAGCCCAAGCGGAAGCGGACCTGCGGCACGGCGGCGCACAGCGCGTCCACCAGGTCGACCAGGCGCGGCGCACCGTCAAGGTCGCGCCCGAAAGAAGAAATTTCAATACCGGTCAGGATGATCTCGCGATATCCTTCGCGCGCAAGGCGTTCAGCCTCGGCGACAGCTGTTTCGATCGGCATCGAGCGCACGCCGCCGCGCGCATAGGGGATGATGCAATAGGCGCAGAAATTCGTGCAGCCGTCCTGTACCTTGAGAAGCGCGCGCGTTCGGCCCTCAAGCCCGCCTGCGGGAAGCACTTCGAATGGCAGAGAAGCGGCGATAGAGGAAACGGCGTTGATATGCGCGCGTTCGGAAAAGACCGTCTCCACCATACCGATCACATCCGCCCGATTTGTCGTGCCGCAGATAATATCGACGTTGCGTATGGCCTCGAGTTCTTCAGCGCTCGTCTGTGCATAGCAACCGCAGACCGCGATGACGGCGTCGGGGTTGTCGCGCCGCAGACGGCGCACCAGCTGCCGCGTTTTTTTATCGCTGACAGCTGTGACAGTGCAGGAGTTGATGATAAAAGCGTCGGCGTGCTCGCCTTCGCGCGCCAGGGTGTGTCCGCGCTCGATGGAAAGGCGCTCGAGCGCCTGCGTTTCGTACTGATTGACCTTGCAGCCCAGCGTGTAATAATATAAAAGCATATAACACCTTTTCATTTAAAATGACGACATTTTTTTGTTGCAAAGGGGTACAATGCTTATTATAATGAAGTCAAGAAGAAAAAACAACCAGGAAAACCGAGTCATAGAGAAAAGGAGTGTTGTTCTATGAAATCCGTAAAGATTCATCTCTCGTACATTAACGATGTCAGAGCGATTGTCAGCGCTGCGAGTGAAATGTCATGCGATGTAGACCTTGTTTCCGGTCGCTATATCATTGACGCAAAGTCTATCATGGGCATTTTCAGCCTTGATTTTGCAAAGCCGATCACTGTTGAAATTCATGGTACCGACGAGGAAGCCGATCGTTTTATCGCCAAGATCAAAGATTATATTGTCGAATAAGAACATTTTCAAGTATGTGTCAAAAGCCCGGCACAGAGCAGATAGCTGCTTTGTGCCGGGCTTTTTTCTGCATCAGCTCGGTTGCGGGGGAACAGTCAGATGACAAAATCGCTGCTATCATTCCCAGCGGCAAGGTCTGCAAGCGTGATGCCTTCAAAATAATCATCGATGATCGCGTTCAGGCGCTGCCACATCGGGAGCGTTTTACACGAGGAGGCACGCGCGCACGCCACGGCGCCGCATTCCAGGCAGGAAACCGGCGCGAGACTGCCCTCCGTTTGCTTCAGAATACTGCCGACCGTATAACTTTCCGGCGGACGGGTCAGGCGGTAGCCGCCGCCTTTGCCGCGAAGACCGACAAGATAATTTTCGCGTATGAGCACTTTGAGGATGCTTTCCAGATATTTTTCGGAGATGTTTTGCCGCTCTGCAATATCCCGCAGCGGGGTATATACCGCGGGGTCGCGCTCTGCCAGATCGATCATTACGCGCAGCGCGTAGCGGCCTTTTGTTGAGATCATCATAAAACCAGCGCCTCCTTCCATATCCCATTATATTATAGGGTTTATAGGAATTCAAGAGGTCGGCTGAAAAAGGCATCTGCGGGGATTGACTTTTTGGTTTACAAGAGGAGGCGTTTGACGGTTCGCTGCCGAAGTTCCTCGCGGCCTTCACCATGCGCAAAAAGCTTTCTGAAAAGGAGATAGATGAGCTGCAGAGACTGATTGACCGGAGCAGGAGGTGAGCGCGTATGTGGCTTTATGCGTTGACGCCCAAAATACTGAATATGAGCATTACGGCGAGTGTTGTGATTGTGTGCGTCCTGCTCGCGCGCTTCGCCCTGCGGCGGGCGCCGAAAAGGAGAATTTTCCGGATGCGCAGTGGGAAGCCAGGGGCAGCCTGACGCCTGTCAGCTACACCCGGCGGGAGCTTTACGCGTTTTTCGACCCGCTGTACAACAAGGCGCATGAGCAGTTGGACCGAGTGGAGACGATATACCGTTCTGACACAGGGGATGACAACGGAACCTTTTATCTTGTCATGCAGACGGACGCGGACGAGGTTCTGATCGCCGAGGGGTATGATATGCACCAAAGCCATATACGCTGGCTGTACCGTATGGAGCAGGTATCCGGCCCATATGACGCGGATTACCTCGATGCGTCGCTTGTGAGCCGGCTGAGCACACAGGTGAAAACCTTCTCGCTTTATGAGACGGACACTGCGCCGGGGTATGTCATCGCCGGTTTTCTGTCCGGTGAAGGCGGAGAGATGACGGACATGGGGTTTGCGGTTTTTCAGCTCCGGGAGGGGCGCTGTCTGCTGGCGGATTGCTATGTGTACCCGGACGCTGCCGTTGTGCGCGAGGGAGAAGCGATCGATTCGCGCATATATGATGGGATTTTGCTTGCCGCTGACCCGGCTGTCTGCACTTTGGATGCCCACTCCTCGAAAGAGGAGAAGTATGAGGTGTTGCTGATCAATCATCCCCAAATTTCCGCCGTTACACGCACGGTTGACGGAATTGCGGGGGAGACGGCACCGCTGACAGCGTGCCCGGCAATGCTTGTTTTCCCCTGGGAGGATATTGATACGAGGGAATATCACTTTACCTATGCGCCGGCGGCGGAAGCGCTTTTGGCCCTTCCGGAATCGTCTTTGGACACCGCGGCGCCGGACAGCCTTACTGTTCCTGCACGTACGATATGGAAGACGAACAGCTTAGCACAAATTACGACTTTCATGATGTGGGAATCCGGCTCTGGCGCGAGGAGGCCTTTCACCCAAAGCTTCTGAAAGATGCATCGTATATGAAAGACATGGGGCACATGATTGATGAAATGGTTCGTTATCGCTTTTTCGATCTTGTAGCTGTTGGGCAGTGCACTGAACCGTCAGAGCGCTGAGGATCTATCCGGTTCAAACACTGTATTCCAACAGGGGCGCTGCAGAAAAACGCTGCGGCGCCCCTGTGTTTTTTCCATTAAAACAAGGACGCTGCATAACCTCGGTCACGCAGCGTCCTTTTCATAACATAAGATATTTCGCTTCCTGATCAGTCAGGAAGAACGGCGCTGACGGCGCGCCCTTCCGACAACGAACGCGCCACATCAAGGACGCGCTGATTGCGGCTTCCGCGAAAGCGGAGCGTGAGGTCGCGCTCGGCCAGGAGGAACGGCCCGTCGACGAGGACGTCGCAGCGCGCGAGCATCTCCCGTGTTGCTGAATCGGATTGCGAACGGGCAAAGAGCTCTTCAAACGTATAACCCGAATAGGCGAAGACATTCAGGCCCATCTTATGCACTGCATCGAGAAACGGCGGAAAGAACGCCGCCTGACAAAACGGTTCGCCGCCGGAAAGCGTCACGCCGGAGAGAAGGGGGTTGCGGCGGAGCTTTTTCAGGAGTTCTTCCGCGGTAATAAGCGTGCCGCCCTCAAAGTCGTGCGTCTGTGGATTGTGGCAGCCCGGGCAGTGGTGCGGGCAGCCCTGGGTGAAGATGGTAAAGCGCATGCCCGGCCCGTCGACGATCGAATCGTTGACAAGGCCCGAAATGCGGAGCAGATTTTCCTCAGGCATCGGCTTCGACCGAAAGGCTGTGCTTTACGCGGTCGCGCACCTCGGCGCGTTTGGCATTGTTGAAACGGTCGAGCGTACCGACAAGGTAGCCCGTGATGCGGCGGATGCGCTCAATATGCGGCCCGCCGTCCTCTTCCTTTCTGCCGCAGAGGGGGCACTCGTTGTCGATGATACCGGTGTAGCCGCAGACGGGGTCGCGGTCGACGGGATGGTTGATCGATCCGTAACCAATGCCGCACTCCTTCATGTAACGCACGACCTTTTCAAACGCTTCGACGTTCTTTGTCGGGTCGCCGTCGAGCTCGACATAAGTGATGTGCCCGCCGTTTGTCAGCGCATGATAGGGCGCCTCCAGGCGGATCTTATCAAACGCAGAGATGGGGTAGTAGACAGGGATATGGAAGGAGTTGGTGTAGTACTCGCGGTCTGTCACACCCTCGATCTTACCGTATTTTTCGCGGTCGATGCGCACAAAACGCCCGGAAAGGCCTTCCGCCGGCGTAGCGATGACAGAGTAGTTGAGCTTCGTTTTCTGCGCCAGTTCGTCGGCGCGCTTGCGCATAAAGCCGACGATGTCAAGCCCGAGGTTCTGCGCCTCTTCCGATTCGCCATGGTGCTTGCCGATGAGCGCCTTCAGGCATTCGGCAAGGCCGATGAAGCCGACCGTCAGCGTGCCGTGCTTTAAGACCTCTTCAATCGTGTCGTCAGGGCCGAGCTTTTCCGCATCGAGCCAGATGCCCTGCCCCATGAGGAAGGGGAAATTGCGCACCTTTTTCGAGCACTGGATCTTGAAGCGCTCATAGAGCTGGTCGAAGCAGAGCGACAGCTCGCGGTCGAGCTCTTCAAAGAAAAAGTCGACGTTGTGATTGGCCTTGATCGCCAGACGCGGCAGATTGATGGAGGTGAAGCTGAGATTGCCGCGCCCGGAGATCGTCTCGCGCGACGGGTCGTAAACATTGGCTACCACGCGGGTGCGGCAGCCCATGTATGCAACCTCCGTGTCCACATCGCCTTCGCGGTAGTAAGGGAGGTTGAAGGGCGCGTCGATAAAGGAAAAGTTCGGGAACAGGCGTTTGGCCGATACCTTGCATGCGAGTTTAAAAAGGTCGTAGTTCGGGTCGCCGGGGTTGAAGTTGACGCCTTCTTTGACCTTGAAGATATGGATGGGGAAAATCGGCGTCTCCCCATGGCCGAGACCGGCGTCGAGCGCATGGAGCAGCTTGTGCATCACAAGCCGCCCTTCAGGCGAGGTGTCGGTGCCGTAGTTGATCGAGCTGAAAGGGATCTGCGCGCCGGCGCGCGAATTCATTGTATTGAGGTTATGGATCAGCGCTTCCATCGCCTGATAGGTGGCGCGTTCCGTCTCCCGCTTGGCATATGTATAGGTGTGCTCCTGTACCGGGGCGATCATTTCGGAGGAAATATAGGAGGGGAGCAGCTCCGCTTCCTTTTCCTGATAGCCGTTGTCGTTTGCAAGTACGGGAACAAGGCCAAATTCATCGCCGATGCGCGCAGTGATCTCTGACGCCGCTGCCATGCCGTCCTCTACGCCGCCCAAAAGCTCAAGGCACTTTGCCAGATTGCGCGCATAGTGGCGGCGGAATGTCTTCGCAACGCCCTTGGCCATGTAGTGATCGAAGGCCGGAATGCTCTGCCCGCCGTGCTGGTCGTTCTGGTTCGACTGGATGGCGATGCACGTCAGCGCAGCATAGCTCTGGATGTCATTCGGCTCGCGCAGGAAGCCGTGCCCGGTTGAAAAGCCGCCTTCAAAAAGCTTATCCAGGTTGATCTGGCAGCATGTCGTCGTCAGCGTCAGAAAGTCGAGGTCGTGAATATGGATATCGCCCTCACGGTGCGCTTTCGAGTGTTCAGGCTTTAAGATAAACATCTCATAAAACTGCTTCGCGCTTTCCGAGCCGTACTTGAGCATCGTTCCCATGGCGGTGTCGCCGTCGATGTTTGCATTTTCTCGTTTGATATCGTTGTCAAGCGAAGACTTAAAGGTCAGATCTTCGAGCGTTTTCATCAGCCTGGTGTTCATTTCACGGATGCGGGTGCGCTCCGCACGGTAGAGGATGAATTCTTTCGCCGTACGGGCGTGCCCGTTTTCAATGAGCACGCGTTCAACCGTGTCCTGAATCTGCTCGACAGTCGGGGTACCCGGGCAGTTCGCCTCCACTTCGCGCTCGACCTGCTCGGCGAGCTCACGCGCCATATCGGCGTTCCGGCCGCCAAGCGCGTTCGCCGCTTTATAGATGGCATGTGTGATCTTGTCCAGATTAAAATCCGCGCTTCGCCCGTCTCGCTTGACAATCTTTGTAATCATTTTACCCTCCGCACATGATGTTGTTATACAAACAGTAATAACCACTATATCTAGTTATACACCACATTTACTATACGCCGGAGAGGAAAGCCTGTCAAGGGTGTGAGAAGCCCAAAAAAAGAAATTTTGAATAAGTGCGGTGCGCAGCTCATAAAAGTAAGTGAGAGGTGACATGTTATGAAAAAGGTGTGGATCGCGCTCCTGCTGTGTATTTCGTTGGGAATTCAGTGCTTCGCCGTTACAATGCCGGAGGTCACAGCGCCGTGCGCCGCGCTTGCGGATGAAAACGGAAATATCCTCCTGGAAAAAAACGCGCATGAAAAGCGTTCGCCTGCCAGCGTTACGAAGATCATGACAATGCTCCTCACGATGGAGGCTATTGACGCGGGCAAAATCAAGTATGATGATATGGTAACGGCCAGCGAGCATGCCTGCTCCATGGGCGGCACACAGATCTGGCTGGAGCCGGGCGAGCAGCTGAGCGTGACGGATATGCTCAAATGCGTGGCCGTCGCCTCGGCCAACGACTGCGCCGTAGCGCTCGGAGAGCACATCGCCGGCAGCGAGGAAGCCTTTGTCAAAATGATGAACGACAGGGCCAAGGCCCTCGGCATGGAGGACACCCATTTTGTCGACTGCACAGGTCTGACGGACGATGAGGCGCATGTCACAAGCGCACACGATATTGTGCTCATGTCGGCGGAGCTTTTAAAACACCCCGACATCAAAAAATTCACAACCATCTGGATGGATACGGTAAGAAACGGCGAATTCGGCCTGGCAAGCACCAACAAGATGCTGAAAAAATATCCGGGCGCCACGGGGCTGAAAACGGGCTTTACAAGGCGGGCGATGTACTGCATTTCCGCCACTGCGGCAAAAAACGGTATGGAGCTCATCGCTGTTATCATGGGTGCGGAATCGATCGACAAGCGCACGGCCGACGCATCTGCCCTCTTGAACTGCGGCTTTGCCAATTATCAAAAGATCGACCTTGCCGAAAATATAACCATGGGCAAGATACCGGTAAGACTCGGCGCGCGTGCAGCGGTCGAACCTGTCATTACTGAAAACTGCAAACTGATCGTCGAAAACGGAAGCGGCGAGTACCGGCGTGAGCTCACGCTGGCGGAGGAGCTGATTGCCCCTGTCGAGCAGGGGGAGCAGGTTGGCATACTCTCGGTCTATAATGGAGATACGCTGGTGCGTGAGATCCCTGTGCTTGCCAACACGGCGGTGGAACGCCTCGGCTTTTCCCAGGTCTTCCTCAAGCTGCTCGGGAGGCTGACGATGAATCAGATCGACTGACCTTCCGCTCTTTTCAAACGCGGAAAAGGGTGGTAAAATAGGATAAAGCAAATTGTTTACCGGTGATTATGATGGCCTTTCAGGCTTCTTAACTGAAACAAGACGTAAAAAAGTAAGGAGAATCAACATGCCGCTTTCACTTGATCTGAAAAATATCATGCCTTTTGTCAGCGAAGAGGAGCTGCGCGCCGAGCTTCAGCGCGCACGGGCAGCCCAGCAGATCCTGCTCTCGAAGACAGGGGAGGGAGCCGACTTTCTCGGCTGGATCGATCTTCCGGTCGATATGAACGAAGAAGTTGTTACGAAGATTGCACTCGCAGCCAAAAAGATTCAGAAGCAGTCCGAGGTCCTGCTCGTGATCGGGATCGGCGGTTCCTATCTGGGCGCGCGCGCGGCCATCGAGTTTCTGCGCTCGCCGAACTATAATCTGATGAAAAAGGATACGCCGGATATCTACTTCGTCGGCAATAATCTGAGTTCGGACGCCGTGAACCAGATCATCGCGCTCATCGGCGAGCGCGACTTTTCCATCAACGTCATCTCCAAGTCCGGCACGACGACGGAGCCGGCCGTTGCTTTCCGTATTTTTAAGAAGCTGATCGAGAAAAAATACGGGAAAGAAGGCGCGCGCGCGCGCATTTTTGCCACAACTGACAAGGCGCGCGGTGTGCTGAAGACGCTTGCCGACGCCGAGGGGTATGAAAGCTTCGTCATTCCCGACGATGTGGGCGGCCGCTTTTCGGTGCTTACGGCGGTGGGCCTTCTCCCGATTGCGGCAGCCGGCTGCGATATCATGGCATTGCTGGACGGCGCGCGCAGCGCGCGGCTTGCCCTTATGGGCGACAGCAGCGATGAAAACCCGGCCCTGCGCTATGCCGCGGCGCGCAATGCGCTTCTTGCAAAAGGGAAAAACGTCGAGATCCTCGGCTGTTATGAGCCCGCATTCCGCTATATGGCCGAGTGGTGGAAGCAGCTCTACGGCGAGAGCGAAGGCAAATGCGGGCGCGGGATCCTTCCGCATTCCGTGGATCTGACGGCTGATCTGCATTCCATGGGCCAGTATATCCAGGAGGGGCAGCGCATCCTCTTTGAAACGATCGTATCAGTCCGGCAGCCGAACACCGCGCTTGTCATCGAAGCGGAGGAGGATAACGCCGATGGCCTGAACTTCCTTGCGGGAAAAACGCTCAGCGAGGTGAACCGCTTCGCCCAGCTGGGCACCATCCTTGCGCATGTCGATGGCGGCGTGCCGAATCTCCTGCTGGAAATTGATGACTTTTCCGAGTATTCGCTCGGCTGGCTGATCTACTTCTTTGAGTTTGCATGCGGCGTTTCGGGTTACGAACTTCGCGTCAATCCGTTCAATCAGCCGGGGGTAGAGGCGTATAAAGTGAATATGTTTGCTCTGCTGGGCAAACCCGGCTATGAGGCGCGCAGAGAAGAATTACAAAAAAGACTTTGATGTTTTTAACAAATTATTCATTGCCTGATGTTTCTGCATATGTTAAAATAGAACTAACATAAATCGCCTTCGGGCGAGATGGAGGAATGTCACATGGTTAAAGTAATTATGGGTAAACGCGGTTCCGGCAAGACCAAGCAGGTCATTGACATGGTAAACTATGCCGTCAACGTCGAGTCGGGTCATGTTGTTTGCGTTGAAAAGGGTCAGAAACTCCGTTTTGATATAAATCATCAGGCACGCCTTGTAGATGTCTCTTCGTATCCTGTAACGAGTTATGATGCGCTGACCGGTTTCCTTTGCGGAATGATGGCGGCCAATTATGATATCACGCATGTGTTTATCGACAGCCTTTACAAAATTGCCAACGACGATTCGCCCGACGATGCGGTCAGCTTCATCGCGGGTTTGGAGAAGCTCAGCGCGGAGCATAATGTCTCCTTCACCATTACCATCAGCGCCGATGTGGAAAGCGCGACGGAAGAGCTGAAAAAGTATTTCTGACAGCCGGCGCGCGGCCGCTGAGAGAGAGTCCTGCATATAAACGGCATCAAGCACCGGAACGGCGAGAGCGTTCCGGTGCTTTTTTGCGTCAAAGTCCTTTTTACACAGATTTAACAGAATGCGCCGATAGATTTTACGCGCATGCCTTATACTACACAGTGAAAGAATCGAGTAAAGAAGAGGTATAAGGAATGAATGTGTTTTCTGTGCTTACACTGCTTGGCGGCCTGGCGCTTTTTCTCTATGGGATGAGCGTCATGTCAAGCGGACTTGAACGCATGGCAGGCGGGCGGCTTGAGCAGATTCTGCGGCGCATGACGGCGAACCGCTTCAAAGGTCTCGCGCTCGGCGCAGGTGTCACGGCGGTTATTCAGTCGTCATCGGCTGTGACGGTGATGCTGGTAGGGCTTGTCAATTCCGGCATTATGGAGCTCTCGCAGGCGGTGAGCGTAACGTTCGGAGCGAATATCGGCACCACGATGACGGCATGGATCCTGAGCCTTGCCGGGATCGGAAGCGGCAGCATCTGGCTGGAACTCCTGCAGCCCAAAAATTTTTCACCTGTTGTTGCCCTCATCGGCGTGATCCTTATTATGGGGAAGAAACAGAGGAAAAAAGACGCCGGCGCGATCTGCGTCGGCTTTGCGGTGCTGATGTACGGCATGACGTTTATGTCGGACGCAGTCGCTCCGCTCGCAGATATGCCGCAGTTTACCAGTGTGCTCACGATGTTTGAGAATCCGCTGCTCGGCGTGCTGACAGGGTTTGTTTTTACCGCGGTAATACAGTCTTCCTCGGCATCTGTGGGCGTTTTGCAGGCGCTGAGCATGACGGGGGCGATCAGCTATCAGGTGGCGATCCCGATCATCATGGGCCAAAATATCGGCACCTGTGTGTCGGCGGTGCTCTCCTGCATCGGCACCGGCCGCAGCGCCAAACGCGTGGCGGTAGTGCATGTGCTCTTTAATACGATCGGCACGCTCGCATGCCTTGCAGTATGGTGCACGGCAGATGTGATGTTTCACTTTCCCTTTGCGCAGGATGCAGTAACGCCGGTGCATATCGCAGTGATCCATTCTGTTTTCAACATTGTTACGACGCTGATTCTTCTGCCCTTTATGAAGAGTCTGGAAAGGATGGCATATCTGATCATCCCGGACACGGAAAAACGCGAACAGGCGGCGCTGTTTGACGAGCGTCTCCTGGCGGTGCCGTCCGTTGCCGTGGCAAAAGCGCTGCGTGTGACGATCAGCATGGCGGATATTGCGAAAGATGCGGTCATCAAGGCGGCAGGCCTTCTGGAGCGCTTTGATGATTCGGCCGCATCCGACGTCGCCGCCATGGAAACACAGCTGGATCACTTTGAGGACGAGCTGGGAACCTATCTGGTCAAGCTTTCCCGGCGGGAATTGTCTGAGGCGGATTCGCAGGAGATCACCAAAATGCTGCATACGATCAGTGACTTTGAGCGCATCGGCGATCACGCGGACAATCTGATCCAGGTCGCGCGGGAAATACGCGATAAAAATATTTCCTTTTCCAGCGAGGCGCAGGAGGAGCTTGACCGTCTGACCCAAGCCGTTCTGGAGATCGTGTCCGTCACCGCCGGGGCATTTGCATGCGCCGATGTTTCGCGTGCGACGTCGGTCGAACCGCTCGAGCAGGTAATCGACATGCTGATCGCCGGGATTAAAAGCCGCCATGTGTCGCGGCTGCGCAGCGGCGACTGCACGATCATGCACGGTTTTGTGCTGAATGACCTTCTCATGAATTACGAGCGCATATCCGATCACTGCTCCAACATTGCGGTGGCAGTCATCATGGCGCAGGACGAGGCGTTTGACACGCACAGTTATTTGAGAAAGATCAAGTCCGAGCAGACCGGGCACTTTGCAAAGCTTTATGAGCAGTATCTCGATAAATATGCGCTTTGAAAGACAAAAAGCCAGACGGGCAGGATGGGGCCTGCCCGTCTGGTTTTTTGTCTTTTTATTTTTCAGAAAAAGATACGGAACCAATGGTGATCTGCTTTTAAGCTCAGCAGGGAACGCCTATTTGCTGCCGGTGATGACGATCCCCTGAATGAAGCTCTTTTGGGCGATAAAGAAAAGGGTGATAATGGGGATGATCGTCAACACACTGTAGGCCATCGTATAATTCCAGTGCTGCACATACTGCGTCTTGAACAGATTCAGCCCGATTGCAAGCGTATAGTTTTCAAGGCTGTTGAGATAGATCAGCGGATCCATGAAATCGTTCCAGCTGCCCATAAAGGAGAAGATGGCCGTTGTGATGACGATGGGCTTAGACATGGGAAGCAGAATTCGTATAAAGGTTCCAAAGTACCCGGTTCCGTCTATCTTGGCGGCTTCGTCCAGCGATCTTGGAATGGTGGCAAAATATTGCCGGAACAGGAAGATATACACCGCCGATCCCCCTAAAAATGCAGGAACGATCAGCGGCAGGAGCGTATCGACCCACCTGAGTTCCTTGAAAATAATAAAGTTGGGGATCATGGTTACCTGTGAAGGCAGCATCATTGTGGAAAGCACCAGAATGAACAAGATATTTTTTCCGCGCGCCCTTAATCGGGCAAAAGCATAACCGACCATGGCGGATACAAAAACATGGGCTATCATCGTAAAGACCGCCACGGTCAGCGTATTTGCAAGAAATCGGAAGAAGGGAACCTGAACAAATACCTGATAGTAATTATCCCAGCGTGCGGGAGAGGGGATCCATTTAGGGGGCATGGCAAAAATTTGAGCGTCAGTTTTCAGAGAACTTGAAAGCTGCCATACGAAGGGGATCATGTACAGAACGCTCATCCCGATGAGGATGATATAAATAAAAAACTTTGAAATACGCTGCATTCTTTTCTGGCTTTGAAAAACAGAGCGGTTAAGCATCCCGTTTACCCCCTTTGGCTTCGCTCTCGTAATACACCCACACGGCAGAGGATTTGAAAATCAGAGCGGTAAACAGCAGGATGATAAAGAACAGCACCCAAGCCATTGCGGAAGCATAGCCGATATTGAAATATTTGAAAGCATTCTGATAGAGATAGTATACATAGAAGTAGGTAGAGTAGCTCGGACCGCCGGCAGTCATCACATAGGACTGCGTAAACGTCTGAAAGGAGCCGATAACCCCCATGATAAGGTTATAAAAAACGACTGGCGTCATCATAGGCAGCGTTATTTTGAAAAGGCGCGTGAAACTGCTGGCTCCATCGATTTTGGCAGCCTCATACAGTTCAGTCGGGATCCCCTGCAGGCCGGAAAGATAAACCAGCATACTTCCGCCCACGCTCCATAGACTCATAATGATCAGAGAGGTAAGCGCCCAGTCTTTATCATAGATCCAGCCGGGGCCTTTGATGCCGAAATATCCCAGTATTGTATTCAGCACGCCGAATTCGGGGTTGAACATCCACATCCACAGCACGGAGGCAGCTGCGCCCGAGACAAGGGATGGAAGGTAAAACATGGTTCTGAAGACGGACAGGCATTTGATGTCGCAGTTCAAAAGAAGGGCGAATAAAAAAGAAATCAGCAGAGACAACGGCACGGAAACAAACGAATAAATGGCCGTGACCGACAGAGATTTATAAAACAATTTGTCCACGAACAGATTCTGGTAATTCTGCAATCCGACAAATTCAGGCGCGTTGATATAGTCCCATTCCATAAAACTGAGAACGCCTGATGCAACCATCGGAACCAATGTAAAAATAAGAAAGCCTGCGATCCAGGGGGATATGAGCGCAAAAAAGCATCGCTCTTCCTGTCTTTGCATAACGCTCATGCGCTTTGCATGATTTTGCCCGCGGGTGGAAACGCTCATTTTTTTCTCTCCTTTTAACGCGCACCAGGGCAAACTCGTTAAAGTCTGCCCTGGTGCGCGCTTAATCGATGGGATTACTGGATATCATCGATCAGTTACTGGATATCATCCGCAACCGCATTCAAAGCTTCTTCCGCGCTGATCTCGCCGGTAGAGATCGGGTCGATCGCTTCCTGCCTCAAAATTTCATCCATCTGGGTGAAATTCTCGTGATAGCGCATGTAAACCGGACACGCGTCTTCCTGCTCGGCGGCATCGAACATGACGTTGATATCGACGCCCGGATAGCGCTGCGCCAATATATCCTTCACTTCATCGGTGGCGTCCGTCATGGCGGGGATCGTCATCATGGCGTACATCGCGTCGAGCATTTCCATATAATTTTCATGATCGTTGAAGATCCACTCCATCAGCTCCCAGCCGCCTTCGAGGTTGTTGCAGTTGGCGCCGATGCCGATGCCGTCTGTGAACAGGACGATGGAGTGCTGCTTTCCCATAGGAGTGCATGCGATGTCCCATTCAAAATCCGCCTGTTCAAATGTGACGCAGTCCCAGGAGCCCTCTACAGACATTGCCACGCGGCCGGTAAGGAAGAGATTGCCCCCGGCGGACATCGCCTGAGACTGCTCTGCGGTCGGCATGACATGGTATTTGTTGCTCAGATCTGAGATAAACTGCATTGCTTCAATGGCTTCCGGCTCATTCCCGGTGAACTTTGTTACCTCGGGATCTGTCCAGTCGCCGCCGAAATACCAGGGATAGAACCAGTACGTCTGCATCCCGCCTATACCGAATTGCACAATGTTTTCTTCATCAAAGTTGGGATCAAGAGCATTGCGGCCCTGACTGTCCAGCGTCAGTTTCTGTGCGGTTTCGAGAAATGCCTCCATGGTCCAGGAACCGTCTCCCCAGTCATGCGTTGGCTCCTCTACGCCGGCTTCTTCAAATAAAGCTTTGTTATAGAAAAGAACGCATGTGCCCATACCGAGAGGAATTTCGTACTGTTCGCCCTTCCACTGCAGGGATTCGACCATATTCTGGTTAAAACGGCTCATGTCGAAGTTGTTTTCCTCGATATAACTGTCCATTGGCGTCATCGCCCCGCGCGCGGCCCAGGGAACAAATTCGGTTCCATATGCATGCACCTCAGGAACTGCCTTGCTGGCGATCATGGTCTGCAGTTTGGGATAGATCTGAGAATACTCAGATCCTATGACCTCGGATTCAATACCTGTTTCTTCCGTAAAGCGGGCGAAAAGGGCCTGATAGCTCTTTAACTGCTCAGCACTTGTGGGAACCAGCCAGGTAACGGGATCTTTTTTCGCCGCGCAGCCGGACAGACAACCCACAAGAATAAGGCATGCCAATATGAAAGAGCAGAGTTTTGCTAAATGCCGTTTTTGCATTTTGTAATTCCCTCCACATATATACGATTGTATCATTTCGGATATTGTGCACAATGTCGACGCATGTAGTGTAATCAACTAGTTGGGCATTGTCAATAAAAATGAAATAATTAAATGAATAAAAAATAGAGCAAATGTGACAAAATGTGCGAATATATACGAAAATAAAGATTTGTTTTGTGGATATTATCTGATAATGCGTTGTTTGTTCTGTACAACTTTTGAAAAAGGCACGCAGCTTCTGAAGAAAAAGTTTTTCATTTAGTCGAGATATAAAAATATTGCAGCAATTTTTGGCAATGGTGCCAACAAGTGAGCTGTAAATGCATAAAGATAATCACATCATAAGTCACACGGGGCTGTACATCTGTCCGCATCATATCGTGCATTTTGCTGAAAGTATGAACAGCCGTTTACAACGGAAAGAGAGCGTTGTATAATCGAGAGCAGAGCGTTTATTTTGTTCGCATGCAGTTTGTCGTGCGGGCACAACTGGAAGGTGTTTTGCTGTGCAGAAAAAGAAAAAAGGGTTTTCCGTGTATGATATCGTCGTGGTTGCGCTGATGGCTGCCATGATATTTGTAGTGACGAGTTTTGTGCGCATCCCCATCGAAGTGCCGCCTGCGGGGGAAACGATGCTCAAGGTCGCCAACGTCCTGTGCCTTCTGGCGGGGATGTGGTTCGGCGGTGTGCGCGGCGGCCTTGCAGCGGGCATCGGATCGATGCTTTTTGATCTTTCCAACCCCAAGTATGTCGCCTCAGCGCCCTTTACGCTGCTGTTCTTTTTTATGATGGCTTTCATCTGCGGCACGATCGCTCATGCGGGCGGCGCGAAAGGGAAGCGGCCTGCGCGGAATGTTGCAGGCGCTGTGTGCGGCGCGGTGAGCTATGTCATATTATATATCAGTAAAAATGTGATCGAACTGATGCTTGCCGGGAGTGCGTTTGTTCCCGCGCTTGTTTCAAATGTGCCGCGTATCCTGACCTCATCCGTCAACGCTGTGATCGCGATCGTTGCATCCAGTCTTCTTGTGATGCCGATCCGCAGCGCGCTGGAGAAGTCGGGCGTCTTCGACAGGATGAATATCTGAAATTTTGCCGCGGCGGACAAATTGTTTGCATAAAATGATTTCACAATTTACTTCCCGCTACATAAACTGTTATTGAAGTGAATCTTCAATATAAGTTTTCGGGAGGTTACTCAAATGCCAGATAAGGTTCTGCCCGGCCCCGTAAACAACGGCGCCTGCATCAAAGAGGCTGTCTGCACGCATACGAAGAAGGTATACGACTCGGTCAAGGATAAGGAGTGTCTGCGTGATGTGCGCGTTTATTTAACGCGCAGCTCACAGGAGCGTCTGGAGCAGTCGAGCTGCGTCAAACCGAGGAAAGCGGAGCTTCTATGGGTGTATATCGATGTTGAGCCTGTGCCCTTTAACTGCGGCTTTTACACGGTCGATGTACGCTACTTTTACAAAATCACCGCAGAGGCGACAATCCCCGGCTGCAGACCGGCGGAGATCTGCGGACTCGCAACGCACGAAAAGCGCACTGTGCTTTTTGGCAGCGAGGGGAACGTGCGTATTTTCAGTTCCAAATACGTGCCTGACGCAATGGACACCCAGACGTTCGAAAAGACCAACCTGCCCATTGCCGTGGTTGAGGTCGTCGACCCGGTGTTTTTGGGGGCGAAGGTTGTTGAACAGTGTTGCCCCTGTGACCTGACAGACATACCCGAGCGTATCTGCACATGCTTTGACGACGAGATCGACCGCTGCAGTGACGGCAGAAAGCTTTACGTTACGCTCGGTCAGTTCGCGATCATCAAGCTCGAGCGCGACATTCAGCTACTTATGCCCGCCTATGACATTTGTATGCCGGAAAAAGAGTGCTGTGTGGATAACTCCGACCCGTGCGCTCTGTTTGAAAAGTTTAAGTTCCCTGTGGATGAATTCTTCCCGCCTGAACTGCGTATGCCTACGCCGCTGCCTCCTGCAGGCCCCGACTGCGGCTGCAAAAGGCACTGCTGACTTGTCGATCAAACAAATGACCGCCCCGGACGCTGTCAGGCGTCCGGGGCGGTCTTATTTGTCGGTGCGGCAGCAAGGCGACCGGAATCGCCTTGCTGCCGTAAGCTTTGCAAAACTGAGGACGGAATCAGCCGATATCCGGCAGCGTGGCAAATCCCTTTGCAAGATCTTCCTCGGTCGGCACATAATCGGTCATGGCACCGGCGTTATACGCCATGTAGGCCGCCATGTCGAAATACCCCGTTCCGGTGAGGCCGAAGAGAATATTTTTGTGTTCGCCAGTCTCTTTGCAGGCGAGCGCCTCGTCGATCGCAGCGCGGATCGCGTGAGACGATTCCGGAGCGGGCAGGATGCCCTCGCAGCGGGCGAAGGTGGCGGCGGCGTCGAACACACGGCTTTGTTCATACGAGCGCGCTTCAAGATAGCCGTCGTGGTGGAGCTTGGAGAGAATGCTGTTCATGCCGTGATACCGCAGCCCGCCCGCGTGGTTCGGCGAGGGCATAAAGCCGTTGCCGAGCGTATACATGCGCATCAGCGGCGTGGTTTTACCCGTGTCGCCGAAGTCGTAGGCGTATTTGCCGCGCGTCAGCGAGGGGCAGGAGGCGGGCTCTACCGCAATGAGGCGCAGGTCCGCGCCCGCGATTTTATCCCTGACGTAAGGGGCAATGAGGCCGCCGAGGTTCGACCCGCCGCCTGCGCAGCCGATAATGATGTCAGGAGCAACGCCATATTTTTCGAGCGCCGCGCGTGCTTCGAGGCCGATTACCGACTGATGCAGCAGCACATGGTTCAGCACGCTGCCCAGCACGTAGCGGCAGTTCGGCGTGGAAACAGCGGTTTCGATCGCCTCGGAGATCGCGCAGCCAAGCGAGCCGCCGGTTCCGGGGTTTTCGGCGAGGATTTTGCGCCCGGCGTTTGTCGTGTCGGACGGAGAGGGGATCACCTTGCCGCCGTACGTTTCGATGACTGCTTTGCGATACGGCTTCTGCTCGGCGGAAACCTTGACCATATAGACCTTCAGGTCAAGGCCGTAATATGCGCACGCCATGGCGAGCGCCGTGCCCCACTGACCGGCGCCCGTCTCGGTCGTAACGCTTGTGATGCCCTGCTTTTTCGCGTAATAGACCTGCGCCGCGGCAGAGTTTAACTTATGAGAGCCGGAGGTGTTTGAGCCTTCAAATTTATAGTAGATGTGCGCCGGTGTGTCAAGGAGCTTTTCCAGGCAGTAGGCGCGCACGGTGGGGGAGGGGCGGTACATCCTGTAGAAGTCGCGCACTTCCTCCGGAATGGGAATTTCGCGCTGGGTCGTATTGAGTTCCTGTGCGATCAGCTCGTCGCAGAAAACGGGACGCAGATCGTCGGAGGTAACAGGTTTTCCGGTTGCGGGGTTCAGCATCGGATCGGGCAGTTCCTTCAGGTCGGCGCGCATATCATACCAGTATTTCGGCATCTCATCTTCAGTCAGATAGATTTTGTAGGGAATGTTCTTGGCCATGGTTGGTTCATCCTTTCTTAAAAATAAATACAAAAAAGGCTTTTGTCCCATACATGGGACAAAAGCCTTTCTATAAGCTTCTGCGGTGCCACCCAAATTGACGGAATGATCCGTCCGCTCTCTCGCATACCAACATATGCGCTCTTCTGATAACGGGTAGAGTACCCGTCGGCGCCTATCTCCCATACGGAGTTCGGGCCGCCCTCATGAGTCCATTCCAAAATCCGCCCGCTACCGCAATCCCACCGCCTGCGGCTCTCTTTGCGCGGGATAAAAATTGTACTACTCTCACTCAACGGTTAGTGTTTTTGGTTGACCTGA